>JBDKRX010000181.1:0-2353 GCA_039683175.1 Phycisphaerales bacterium | reverse complement strand
TGTCGAGCATGACAGGAATGCGGCCCTGGCCGCGAACGTCGACTATGTGCCCTGCCTTTCCTGTGGTGTAACCTATGTTGCTTGTGCTGAGCCCACCATTTGTGCCGTAGCTGCCGCACTTGGTTGTGTCGTATTGCAGGAAGATGTGGCCCCAGGCCTGGAAGGTACCACCGTAGCCGGTCATCACCTCACCCGGCGAATCTCGATCCTCACCCATCACCAGTGTGTTGGCCACAGGACAAAAGCGCATGTCCCGCGACCGGCTCCCCGGGGGCGGCACATCGCCCTGGAAAGACCAGGCATCGTGAACATTGCCGTGGGGGTTCCAGTTCCGGCGGCTTGCGTCATCCTCGCTGACGCCGGCCTCCACGCGCACGCCCCATTGCTTCAAGTTGGACTGGCAGGCCACGGCCCGGGCTTGTCTCCTGACGCGCTGCAGCGCGGGCATCAGGATCGCCATCAGCACGGCAATGACGGCGATCACCACCAGCAGCTCAATCAGCGTGAAACCGTCAGGATTGACGATTGACGATTTGCGATTGACGATTCGTCTGTTTTCGCCGATCATGTTCGCTCCCGTCGCACCGCCCCTGCGAGATACGAGCGACGAGATCCGACTAATAGTCCTTGAATCCTCGCATCCACTTGGGCCAGCCCTCCGGCTGGACGCCGCCGGCCTTCGTCCATTTGTTTGCCGGATCGAATTGCCTCTGCCATTGGAGCGTCCAGAGCTCCTTGAGGCCCACCTTGCGCACCGACCAGTCCATGAACAGGACGTTGACACCGCCGCTGTGGCGATTGATACACTCGGCATTATAGGAGCTTGGCTCCCGGACATACACCGTGGGTATGGCGTCGCAGTCGGGAGGGGACGGTACGTCGTTGTAGAAGTACGATGTGCACCACCTCTCACCGCTATCGAACAACACCGGGATTCTGTCCTGACCTTGGACGTTGGCCAGTCGCCAGATCCGCTTCTCACGGTCCTCATCCAAGTCGAGCTTCCAAATCCATCCCACAGCGTTATTGAGGGCGTAGCTGCCATAGGATACATCGCAGCCGTAAGGCGTCCACTCGACATATCCGCTCGTCCCCAAGTTCCAGGCTGTGAACGTCCCGCCGCGTTTATAGTCGGCCCCTTCGGAATAGACGAATTTCGAGGCCATGGGGCAACAGACGATGCCTTCGCCCTGCTCCCGTCCGGTCAGTTCCCACAGCCCCCATACCCACGTTTCCCGAATCCAGGATGGGCCGCAGGTGCCCCTTTTGCTCTTCCAGTTCGGGGACCAGAAACTCCCGCCATTGTCATCGACAGACATGGCCATGAACGTGCCCCATTGCCTCAAGTTGGATTGGCAGACCACGGCCCTGGCTTGTGTTCTGACACGCTGCAGCGCGGGCATCAAGATTGCCATCAGCACAGCAATGACGGCGATCACCACCAGCAGCTCAATGAGCGTGAAACCGTCAGGATTTACGATTGACGATTTACGATTGATGATTCGCGTGTGCGACCGCTCCGCCCCGGCCGAAGCCGGCTCCCCGCCTCTCGCCCGTTTCTCCCGACCGGCCATCGCATCCGCTCCATTCTGAGATACCCCGCACAGCGCTCGACCGGGCCGTTCTCATCGCCCTTCGGTCCTGGCGTTGTTCACCTTCCGCGCACTATTCCATATTATAGGTTCCCGCCAGGGCCGAATGTTGCGTGAAATTGTGAAAAAAGACGTGACAAATCTCCTCCAACGCGCCCTTCGTTGCCACCCCGCGACAGTACGCGCGCCGATCAACATCGCCTTCGCCACTTGAGCGGGGGTACTCAGTACTCCTTGAATCTTCTCATCCACTGGGGCCAGTCCTCCGGCTGCACGCCGCCGTCTTTCGTCCAGCGGCCTGAGGTGTTGAACTGGCGGTTCCACTTGAGGATCCAGAGTTCCTTCAAGCCCACTCTGCGCACCGACCAGTCCAGAAACGCGATGTTGATCCCCCCGTCGTGCCGGTTGATGCAGGGAGTCATATATAGTGCGGAATCGCTGCCAGTCGGAATCGCGTCACATGCGGGAGGCTGAGGCTCTACTCTGGGGTCATCCCACATCCACGACCCCCAGAGCGAGGGCAAGGTGTGGTCGAAGTACACGGGTATTCTGTCTGTGCCCGGGACGTCAGGCGTATGCCACGCCTTCGTTCGCATCTCATCATTGGGATAATACCAGTGACCTGCCACGCAGCCGTTGGCGCCGTAGCTGCCGTAGGGGTTGTACCCGGGCATCGGCTCCTGGCCTTCAGGATAGAATCGGCCCCAGGCCAGGAAGGTCCCCCCCTGGCTCTGGCCCCAGATTCCCGTTGGATTTGCCGG
>JBDKRX010000180.1:0-27031 GCA_039683175.1 Phycisphaerales bacterium | reverse complement strand
ATCAACGGCACCTGCCTGGACTTCCTGGCGGAGTACTTCATGGCGGGCCATCCACTGAACGGCGGCGGATTCGTAATCCTCAATGGCATCCGACTGGACGAAGAGGGGAAGATCGTCTCATTGCCCGAGCCCTATCCGGGCAGCAATCTGTTCTCGCTCGCTTCCGGCGGGGCCATCTATGTTCGCGACCCGCAAAAGAAGGTCGTGAGCCAGCAGCTCAACGGCGGCAAGTTCGTCGAGCTGACGCAGGCCGACTGGGAACTGATCCTGCCGTACCTGCAGGAGAATGAGCGACTGTTCGGCATCCAGATCGAGGATCTGCTGACGGTCGAGGGCCGAAAGTGCAAACCCGAGGAGGTGTATCGCAAGGTCACGCCGGTGGCGCTCAAGGCCCTGGCCAAGGTGGCGGCTCTGCCCGGCAGAGAGAAGAAGCAGGCGGCCACCAAGGCATAGAGATGGCGTTGCATGTGAGAGAATCAGATATGGCGATAACAGTTTCGAAGAACAAATCGGCGAGGAGCATCGCTCAACGAGTCCGGGAACTCACCGGCGTCGATCTGAGCGTGTGCTACCAGTGCAAGAGGTGCACGAGCGGCTGCCCGGTGTCGGGCATGGCCAAGTGTCCGCCCTCGGAGATGATGCGACGGTTGCACCTGGACATGGGCGACGAGCTGCTCGGCAGCGATATTCTCTGGATGTGCGTCTCGTGCGAGACCTGCTCGACGCGGTGCCCTATGGGGATCGACGTCGCGGCGGTCATGGACGCACTTCGCAGGATTGCCGTGGAACGCGGAGCCGCCAAAGGCGAAGGGAACGTTCCGCTCTTCAACAAGGCGTTCCTCAAGACGGTCGAGGTGTTCGGGCGAACGTACGACATCGCCATGATTGCGGGTTACAAGCTCGGCAGCCGCAAACTCATGGCCGACACCGAGAAGTTCCCGACCATGCTCGCAAAACGCAAGATCGCGCTGCTGCCTCCCACCGGAGCGGATCGCAAGACGGTGCGCCGAATCTTCAAGAAGACGAAAGAGAGCGAGGCGGCGGACAAATGAAATACGCGTATTTTCCAGGCTGTTCGGCGGAGTCCACCGCGCGGGACATGCATCAGTCCACCCTGGCTGTGGCCCAATCGCTGGGGATTCAGTTGGTCGAGCCCAAAGGTTGGACCTGCTGTGGCGCCACGGCGGGGCATCAGACCGATCGCACCCTGTCGGTGGCTCTGCCGGCAGCCACGCTGATCAAAGTCAAGGACGCCGGTCTCGACCTGATCGTCAATTGTGCGGCCTGCTACAATCGCATGAAGGTGGCGAATCACGAAATCGCTGCGAACGCGCAGGTGCGGGCCAAGGTAGCCGAGGCAACGGGCCGGGACTATGACGGCTCGGTCAAGGTTCGGCATTTTCTGGAAGTGCTCCTCGAGGATGTCGGGATCGACGCCATCGTCGCGGCGCTTCGCGGCTCGCTGGCGGGGATGAAGGTGGCGAGTTACTACGGTTGCCTGCTGGTCCGCCCGAACGATGTCACGGGTTTCGATGATCCCGAGAATCCGACCTCGCTCGACAGGCTGGTCGCTGCGATGGGCGGGACGGCCCTCGATTGGCCGCACAAGGTCGAGTGCTGCGGCGGCGGCCTCTCGATGTCCCGAACGGACGTGGTCGTCAACCTGACGGATTCCATCGTGGGGATGGCCAAAGCGGCCGGCGCCGAGTGCATCGTGGTCAGTTGCCCCATGTGCCAGATCAACCTCGATATGCGACAGCTCGACATCGCCAAAGTCACCGGGAACCACTACGACATGCCGGTCCTGTACATCACGCAACTGCTGGGCCTGTGCTTAGGCATCCCGGCCCAGAAGCTCGGCCTGAACAAACTGATGATCTCGCCGGCCCGCGTGGTCGGTGCCGTCGTCAACGCCGCATGAGGAATGCTTCCGATATGGGTGAAAACGGTCAGAAAAAGGTAGGTGCGGTGCTCGTGCAGGGCGGTGGAATCGCCGGCGTGCAGGCTTCGCTCGATTTGGCCAACTCCGGGTTCAAGGTCTATCTTGTCGAGCGGGCGGCCGCGATCGGCGGCATGATGTCCCACCTCGACAAGACGTTCCCGACCGGCGACTGTGCAACCTGCATCATCTCGCCCAAGCTCGTCGAATGTGCCCGCAATCTGAACGTCGAGATCCTGACGATGTCCGAGCTGGTCGATCTCAAGGGCGAGCCGGGTAACTTCAAGGCGACCGTCAAGCGCCACCCGCGGTATGTTGACGAGACCAAGTGCAACGGCTGCAGCGAGTGCACGCAGGCGTGCCCGGTGAATATCCCCGACCGCTTTGACCGCAACCTCGGCAGGCGAAAAGCCATCGCCAAGCATTACGCCCAGGCGACGCCCAACATCTTCGGCATCCTGAAGAATGGCCATGCTCCCTGCAAGACGACGTGCCCGGCCAACATCAACGTGCAGGGCTACGTGCAGCTCATCAAGAAGAAAGAGTACGTCAAGGCGGTGAATTTGATCCGCGAGCGCAACCCGCTCTCGGCGATCTGCGGCCGCGTCTGCACGCACCCGTGCGAGGCCGCCTGCACCCGCGGCAAGACGGACGACCCGATTGCGATCCGCATGCTCAAGCGGTTCGCCTCCGACAAGGAGATGGAACTGATCCGGTCGGGGCAACTGGCCCTGCCCGAGGAGAAGAAACCCGCTGCGAACGCGAAGAAGGTGGCTGTAGTGGGGGCCGGTCCGGCGGGTCTGGCTGCTGCCGACGACCTCGCGGGCCGGGGCTTTGCCGTGACGGTGTATGAAGCTATGCCCGCGGCAGGAGGCATGCTGCGATATGGCATTCCTGAGTATCGCCTGCCCAAGGATGTGCTGGACCACGAAATCGAGATCATCCGTCGCAAGGGCGTCCGGTTCGTTTTCAACTGCCGCGTCGGAGAGAACATCACGATTGAGACGCTCCGCAAGGACTACGACGCGGTGTTCCTCAGCACGGGCGTGCCGCTGGGACGGCCGCTCGGCGTGGAAGGAGAGGACAAGACCGGCGTCGCGCAAGGCGTCGATTTCCTCAGACAGGCGGCCTCCGCCAACAAGCCCGTTGTGAAGAATCGCGTCATCGTCATCGGTGGCGGCAACGTCGCGGTCGACGTCGCAAGGACCGCGCTGCGCCTGGGGGCCCGCAGTGTCGAGATGGTGTGCCTGGAGCAGCGCCGCCAGATGCCCGCCTATGCGGAGGAGGTCGAGGCGACGCTCGCCGAGGGAGTCAACATTCGCAATGGGTGGGGCCCTCGCCGGATTCTGGGCAACGGATCTGTGACGGGGATCGAATTCAAACGCTGCACCAGCGTGTTCGGTTACGATGGGCGTTTCAATCCGCAGTATGCAGAGAGTGACCGAGTGTCGCTTGAAGCCGATCAGATCATCATTGCCATCGGTCAGCAGAGCAATAAGACGTTTCTGACGCATCTCGGCGTCGAGACCGAACGAGGGGCCATCAAGACCGATCCGGTAACCCGGCAGACCTCGTTGCCCGGCGTCTTCGCCGGCGGCGATACCGTCTCGGGTCCTGCTTCGGTCATCGAGGCCGTGGGAGCCGGAAAACGGGCGGCCGAGTCCATCCACCGTTATCTCAACGGCATGGATCTGCGTGCCAACCGCTTTGAAGACGCGATGAAGCCTGTCCCCGAGGAACTCCTGCCCGACACGGAGCATGTGGAAAAGCAGGCCCGCGTTCAATGCGCGGAGTTGCCGGCGGCCCGGAGGCAGGGCAACTTCAAAGAGGTTGAACTGGCCCTGACCGAGGAACAGGCGCTGGCCGAGGCGGAACGGTGCTTGAACTGCGGGCTGTGTTCCGAGTGCGGCGAGTGCGTTGCCACCTGCAAACAGAACGCCATCGACCACTTCATGGGGGAGCGGACCGTGGAACTGGAGGTCGGCGCGGTCGTGCTGACGCCCGGCTTCGAGGAGTTCGACGCCTCCCGCAAGGGTGAATTCGGGCACGGCCGATACGCCAACGTCCTGACCAGCGTCGAGTTCGAGCGGATGCTGTCCGCAGCCGGCCCCTTCGAGGGGCATATTGTGCGACTGTCGGACAGGCAGGAGGCGAAGAAGGTCGCCTGGATCCAGTGCGTCGGCTCCCGTGATTCCAAGTGCGGAAACGAATACTGCTCCTCGATCTGCTGCATGGCCTCGACAAAACAGGCCATGGTGGCGCAAGACCACACCGCGGGTCTGGAAGCGACGATCTTCTACATGGACATCCGCGCCCACGGCAAGGACTTCGACCAGTACTACGAACGGGCCAAGAACCAAAACGGCGTCCGCTACATCAAGAGCATTCCGTCCCGCATCGTCCAGGTGCCTGGGACGATGAATCCGCGAGTCCGCTTCCTCAATGAAAGCGGCAAGCTCACTGAGGAGGAATTCGACCTCGTCGTGCTGGCGGTCGGTCTGGAGGCTTCGAAATCGGCGGTCCAGTGCGCCAAGCAACTCGGCATCGAGTTGAACGACTATGGCTTTTGTGCGACGGACCGGTCATTGCCTTTGTCCACGTCCCGGCCGGGCGTCTTCGTCGGCGGGGCTTTCCAGGAGCCCAAGGACATCCCCGAGACCGTCATGCAGGCCAGCGGCGCCGCGTCCATGGCGATGGAACTGCTCGCCTCCGCCCGCAATACACGAACCGTGAAGAAGAAGTACCCGGACGAGCATGATGTCGCCGACGAGAGTCCGCGGATCGGCGTCTTCGTCTGCCACTGCGGAAGGAACATCGGCTCCGTGATCGATGTCGAGAACGTGGTCAAGGCTATTGAGAGCCTGCCCAACGTGGTCTACGCGACCCACACCATGTTCACCTGCTCGGATACGAGCCTTTCGAATATCCGCGACATGATCGGCAAGCACCGGCTCAACCGCATCGTCGTGGCGTCCTGCACGCCACGGACCCACGAGCCGCTGTTTCGCGAGACGATGCGCGAGGCGGGTCTGAATCCGTATCTGTTCGAAATGGCCAACATCCGGGACCAATGCTCCTGGGTGCATTCGGCCACGCCTGAGGTCGCTACGCGGAAATCGGTCGAACTGGTGAAGATGGCCGTCGCCAGGGCGGGCCTGTTGTCGCCATTGGAGCCCGGCACGCTGGCCGTCGATCAAAAAGGACTCGTCATCGGCGGCGGCCTTTCCGGCATGACGGCGGCGTTGGCCCTTGCCAACCAGGGTTTCAAGATCCATCTGATCGAGCGGACCGAGAGGTTGGGTGGTCATCTCCATGACATCCACTACACGCTTGAGGATACCGACGTCGCCGGCCTGACGGCGGATCTGATCCAGCAGGTGCAGAACCATAAGAATATCGACCTGTACCTCGCCGCGAGCGTGGCGGACATCAAGGGCCACATCGGCGAGTTCCACGCGACCCTGTCCCAGAACGGCAAGAAGTTCGAGGTCACGGGCGGCACCGTGATTGTCGCCACCGGCGCCGAGCGAGCTGAGACGACCAGGTTCCTCGGTGGGGCTTCCCCGAACGTGATCACGCAGGTCGAGCTCGAAAAGAGAATCTGTGAGGGCAAGCTGCCTGCCGGCGCGAGAAACGTGGTGATGATCCAGTGTGCAGGCTCCCGCGACGACGAGCGGGCATACTGCAGTCGAATCTGCTGCTCCATGGCGATCAAGAATGCCCTGGCGATCAAGAGGAGATCGCCGGACATGAATATCTTCGTGCTCTATCGCGACATCCGGACCTACGGCTTCCGCGAGCTCTACTACAAACAGGCCCGCGAAGCCGGCGTGATCTTCATCCGGTATACGCGCGAGCAGGAGCCGGTCGTGTCCGAAGCCGGCGGGCTCAAAGTGAGCCTCACGAGCCCGGACTTCCCCGAGCAACTCGTGATCGAGTCGGACCTGGTGGTTCTGAGCACGGGCGTCGAGGCGGACCGGGCGAACAACAAGCGCGTCTCCGATATGCTCAAGGTGCCGCTGAATGCGGATGGCTTCTATGTCGAGGCCCACATGAAGCTGCGGCCCGTGGATTTTGCGACCGAGGGCATCTTCCTGTGTGGACTGGCCCACTCGCCGAAATTCATGGACGAGAGCATCGCCCAGGCCCGCGCGGCTGCCGCCCGCGCGGCGACAGTCCTCTCGAAGACGTATCTGGACGTCAGTCCGCAGGTCTCGTACGTGGATCAGAGCAAGTGCATCTCGTGCATGACGTGCGTTCATGCCTGTCCGTATGGGGCGCCGTTCTGCAACACGGACGGCAAAGGCCAGATCGAGGCCGCCAAGTGCATGGGCTGCGGCATCTGCGCCTCCGAGTGTCCGGCGAGGGCTATTCAACTGAACCATTTCCAGACGGATCAGTTCCGCGTGATGATCCGGCAGTTGTTCGGCGACGGCAACGCACCGTCGAAGAAGAAGATGCCGGTCAAGGCATCGTGAGATTAGCAGGCATCCATGGCAAACATGAAACAGAACGAGTTTGAACCGAGAATCCTGGCCTTCTGCTGCCACTACTGTGCGTACGCGGCAGCGGATCTGGCGGGCACGATGCGGATCCAGTATCCGCCGAACGTCCGCATCATCCGCACGCCCTGCACGGGCCGGCTCGAAACCGAGTACTTCATCAAAGCATTCGAGAATGGCGCCGACGGAGTCTTCGTGGCCGGTTGTCTCGAAGGCGGCTGCCACTTCACCAGCGGCAATCTCTACGCCAGGCGGCGGACCGAGTACATCCGGGAAATGCTCGAAGAAATGGGTTTGGAGAAAGAACGCCTCCGCATGGTGAACGTCTCGGCGGCGGGCGGACGGCTTCTCGCCGACTCCATCACGGACATGGTCGAGACGGTTCGCAAGCTCGGCCCGAGTCCTCTCAACACCAACGGCTGCAAGAACAGATCGGAGATGGCGTCATGATTGTCGCGGAACGCAAAAAGATCCCGGATTTGCTGAATATCGTCAAGGCACACAAGAAGATCCTCGTGCTCGGCTGCGGCACCTGCGTCACGGTCTGCCTGGCCGGCGGTGAACGGGAGGTCGGCATCATCAGCTCGGCCCTGCGAATCGCCTCGCGTTTGCAGGGACTCGACCTGGCGGTCGAGGAACTGACCATCGAGCGCCAGTGCGACAACGTCTTCATCGAGCAGGCGGCCGATGCCATTGAGCGGAACGATGCGGTCCTGTCGCTCGGCTGTGGCGCGGGTGTTCAGGCGATCGCCGAGCGATACCGCACCAAGCCCGTCTACGCCGGGCTCGACACCACCTTCATCGGCATCCTCGAAGAGCAGGGTATCTGGACGGAGAAGTGCGCCGCGTGCGGGTCCTGCGTTCTGCACGAGTACGGGGGGGTCTGCCCGGTCACCCGGTGCGCCAAGAGAATGCTGAACGGCCCGTGCGGCGGGTCGCGCGAGGACCGCTGCGAGGTCCGGCCGGAACTGCCCTGTGCCTGGCAGCTCATCTACGCCCGCCTGAAGGAGATCGGCCAGGTTGACAGGCTCCGCAGGATCGCGCCGCCGAAGAACTGGAACCGCAGTCTCGACGGTGGCCAGCGGCTCATTGTCCGCCAGGACCACCGAATCTGAGGGTCGCCAGGGACCGAGTGCAATTTGGGTCATGGGGTGCGGATGAGACGCCGGTCTGCCCATGCTGCAGACGTACTGGCCAACGCACGCCATTGCACTCATTGGAGTCTTCCCGCCTGTCTATGGGGCGTTCTCCGCAGACGCCGGAGTTCCTGCTCGCAGGATCTCCCGAGCCAGAGTCAGATTGTGGAAACCCACGGCGGCAGCATCTTCCAGGATGCGCTCGCGTTGCCGCCTTCCTGCATCGTCAAGACTCTCAGTGTGTTTGAGGCTCTCTCGGATCATGGCACGGCTTTCATCAAGAGCACTCGCCCAGGAGTAGAACAGATCGCCATATCTCGGATTGTGGCAGGTCGCACATCGGGTGGCGAACTCGCTCGGGCTCTGGCGTGTCTTGTTCACATCGTGGCAATCCGTGCAAGAGAGCCGTCCGTTGTGAGAATCGGGAGGACCGGAGAGGGCTCCGGATACACCTCGCAGGGCGTCCTGCTGTGCCGTGTGGCAGGAGCCGCACTCGTGCGGCAATGGGCGGTACCGCTTCTCCTGCCGGCCATGGCAGGCGGCGCAGGCCGCCGTGGAATGCAGCGCGTCGAGCGGAAACGACGTGTGCTGTGCGTGCGAGAATAGAAGGCCGCTTCCGGTCCAACTCGTCTCCGTGTGGCAAGTGTCGCACACCGAACTCATCTGTCCGGCATGGGGATCGGCGTGGCAAGACTGGCAGTTCCTGCCGAGACCCGCAAACTGAGCAGTCGCCAGCTTGGCACTGCCTTCGGGGACACGATGGCACTGCTCGCACCGCAGGTCCGCGTGTTTGCCTCTCAGCGGAAAAGATGAGCCGGGAGCGTGGAATTTCACGAGCCAGCGGCCGGTCCATCCCTGTTCTGCATGGCACTCATCGCACGTCCCCTGGAACTGCCCCTCGTGTGGATCCGCATGGCATGACTTGCAGTCGCGCGGCGTGCCGGCAAATTGAGCCTCCGCAAGCTTCTGCCCCTCCTGCGGGACGCGGTGACATTGGTCGCATCGCACATCGGCGTGTCGTCCTTTGAGGGGGAACGAGGAACCGGGGCTGTGGAAAGCCGCCAGCCAGCGGCCGGTCCACCCGTGCTCCGTGTGGCACTGATCGCACGCGGCTGCGAATTGCCCGTGGTGGGGGTCTGTGTGACAGTCCCGGCAGGATCTGCCGACATCGAACAGCCGGACTTGAACCTGGCCATCCGTTGTCTTTCGTGGATGGCACTTCTCGCAGTCGAGCGTGACATGTCCGCCCACGGGAGGGAATTTGCTGTCGCGGCTGTGATCGAACGTCAGACAGTCGCGGCGCCAGCCCTGCATCGTATGACAGGCAAGACAATCGGCGGCACGCGAATCGCCGTGCGGGTCCGGATGGCAACTCGTGCAACTCTCGTGATCCAGCCCGATGTACTGCATCCGAGCAGCGGCATTCGGATCGGCCTTCCGCTCGTGGCAGTCTTCGCAGAGAACCGCCTGGTGCTTGCCGTCCAGCGGGAAATTGGCGATGCCGTGGTTGAACGTCTGGCGGTCCAGCGAAACAAGGGACGCGTCGGCGCCTCCATGCTCCGGGTGGCACTGCCGACATGAGCCGGAGAGTATGCCATGGAAACCCGATGCGCCCGCCATTCGCTCACCGATCTCGGTGTGGCAGACGAGACACTTCTCCGAAGGCGGTGATGCCATCAGCACATGGCAACCTGCACAGTAGTGAATCCCCGGATTTTCTCCGGCGTGGACGTTTGAAAGAGGGGCCGGCGAAACGGCATTCGTGCCCTGGCGGACAATGGTGGTGGTCGCTACCTGCCAGACTCTCCTCGGTCCGTAGCATGCGACAAGAATGGCCGCCGCGACCAACAGCACGGCCATCGTGATAAGCACCACACGGAGGGACACGTAGGACGAATGATCCCGTGAGTCGCTGTGCCCTGCCCAGAGGCCGTGATGCCGGCGGGCGAGATCGAGCGGCATGTGGCCCGTGAAGATCGCGGGGAGGGCTTTGCGTGTCTCCGGGTTCACGAGCGACAGGAATAGATGCAGCGCCAGGAATGCCGCGGCCGGCAGGAAGCAGACCAGGTGAACGAGCCATGGGCCGATCGCGCCAGGCACGAGCATCATCAGCACGCCCGAGATGGAGAAACCCGCCAGCGCGAGGACAACCACCAGCAGGTGCAGCTTCTGGCCGGCGTTGAAACGCCCGGCAGGCGGCAGCGTCACGCGTCTCGTGAGCGTGTTGAACGGGACCTTGATGAGCCAAACGACATCGGACCAGCGCCATCGCAGGCACTGGCCCAGCGTGCGCCAGAAGCATCGGAACGGCTCTGCGACGATACTCAGCAACAACATCTGAATCAGGAGCGCGACCATCGCGATTCCTGCAATTCGGTGAAGGCTTGCGAGGATCTCGTGCGGCAGGAGCGGATCGTCGAGAATTCGGCCCACGAGCAGAAGCGTGCCCGAACCGAAGAGGGTCAGATAGAGGACCGCATGGCTCCAATGCAGCCACAACTCGGGGCGGGCAAAGCGGCGAATCGTCTCCTTCTTCATGGTTTCGCCACCTCCACCTGCGTCTCAGCCAGCACAAGGGCCTCCCCGTCATAGCTGCGTCGCGTCAGGACGGCGCGGACCGACCGACAATCGCCACCCCATTCCAGAGGCCACTCCCGGCTTTCCTGTGGGGCAATGGCGGTGGCCGATTCCCCGGCAAGCTCCCACCTGCCGGCGAGCGTCGCGTTCCCATCCGCGTCGATGCCGAAGACATCGAGGTGCAGGACGCGAAAGCCGAAGTCACCTGTCGGGAGGCTGTGCGGCAGCCTGTTCTGAACGTGAACACAGAGAGAACCGTCCGAGGATTCTATCTTCAGAGGGATGAGTTGATCTGACTGAGCCCCTTGGAGGATACGGAAACCATGCCGCTTCTGGGGAACCTGCTTCTCCATGGACACAAGGACGTTGGAGATTCCGCCGGTAGCTTGGGTGACCTTCCTCATGACGGGTTCCATATGGCACTGCTGGCAGGTCTCCTTGTCGCCCCGAATGGAACTCCACTCTTCGAAGGTGCCCTCATGGCATCGGCCGCAGATGCCGGTGTTGTAGTAGACCTCCCGCCGCACACCGACGGGGTGCGGATGGACTTTGCCTGTCGGCTCCAGGGGGCCGCAGAGTTCCCCCCGATCAAGGTGGCAGGCGACGCAGGTGACGCCTTCCTCGCGGCCCACTGCCCGCGTGGCAGGCGTGTCCGCTGTCAGCATGGGTTCCGGGGCGTGACAGTCCAGGCAATCCTCAAAGGAGTAATTGTTTGTCGCCGACCGGAAATGCGGATTCGTGTAGGCGTAGGCGTGGTCTGATTCCGACCACTCGTGGTAGATGTCGACGTGGCACTTGCCGCAATCCTTGGCTCGCGGGAACGTGTTGCTCACGAACGTCAGGTGCTTGAACGAAGCGCAGCTCGCGAGGAGAATGACCATCGCCGCCACGGCCAGGAAAGACCTGACGAGCAGTCTCTTGCGAGAATCACAGAGCATGCAGGGCGTTCTCAAAAGCGTCGACAGCCTCCATGAGTTCCTGTTCCTGGACGATCAACGGGGGCATCCACGTCAGGACGTTGCGGCCTGGCCCGGTCTTGCCCAGCAGGTACCCCAGGTCTTTCATCCGTTCCAGGATGCGATCCGCACATTCGGCAGCGGACGACGTTTCCTGTGCCGCGATCTCAACCCCAACCATCAATCCGAGACCACGAACATCCGAGATTATATCGGACTTCTGAGCCAGTTTCTTGAGTCCATCCTGTAAGCGCGAACCCATACGGGCACAGTGATCGACCAGGGCTTCGCGCCGAAGGATCTCCAGGAACTTGCGGCCGGCCTGGGCCGTCACGGGGTTGCCGCCGAAGGTCGAGGCGCCGGGTCTCGTGTAGCTGGCGGCGATTTCGTCGGTTGTGGAGAAGTAGCCAATGGGTGTTCCGCCGCCCAGGGCCTTGCCGCCGGTGAGGATGTCGGGCGTAACGTCCCAGTGCTCCATGGCGAACATTTTGCCCGTGCGTCCGAAACCGGTTTGCACCTCATCGGCTATCAGCAGCATGTCGTATCTGTGGAGCACATCGCGCAGCTTCGGGAAGTACTCTGGTGGCGGGACCATGATGCCGCCGTTGCCTTGCACGGGTTCGACGAACATCGCGGCGGGCTTGCCGCTGGTGGCCGTGCGGATGGCGGTCTCCACTGCTGCGACGCATTGGTATTGGCATTCTCCGTACTGTCGTCCGAACGAACACCTTCGGCAATGGGGCGGCGGCACATGCACGATCCCGCCGACGGGATTCGGGTCCGTGCGCCACATGCCCAGTCCCGTCAGGCTCATGCCCAGTTTGGTCCGGCCGTGGAGTCCGTTCTGAAAGGCCAGGAACTCGCTTCGACCGGTGTGGAGCGTCGCCAGCAGGGCCGCTCCCTCGTTGGCCTCGCTGCCGCTGCAGCAGAAGAAGGTCCGTCGCAGTTGCCCGGGCAGGACTTCAGCGAGGTCCTCCGCCAGGTTCACAATCGGCTCGGTCAGGTAGATCGTGCTGGTGTGTTGCAGGGTTCTCACCTGTTCACAGATGGCTTCGACCATTTCCGGGTGGCAGTGGCCGAGCGCGTGAACGCTCACGCCGGAATAGAGGTCCATGTAGCGTCGGCCGTGCGAATCGTATACGTAGATCCCCTGGCCACGCACGATCTGCGGCGGGGCCTTGTAGAAATGATACGAGCAGGGGATCAGATACCGCTGCTTCTTCGCCATGACGGCGTCCGGACCGATGGGTTCATGCTCGGGCAAGCTCCTTCTCCTTTTTTGCCACGTCGGCGGACCGAAAATCAAAGGGCCCATCGCTCAGCGGACGACCTGTGGCCGTGGATATCTTCGAGATTGCGTCCGTAACATCGATGGTCTGGCCTTTGCGGAGTTGATCCACTGCCTCGCGGTAGATCCGGGTCACGGTCGCCACGGTATCGGGCGTGTCCAACTGCGCCTCGATACGCGCGCCGGAAATGCCCAGGGACAGCATCTGCGAGAGATTAGGGAGCACGCAGACGTCCGTCGGCGTGAAAAGGTGATTGCGGCACCGGCGATCCGTCTCCAGTGGGAAGGTCCGCGACTCCATGTCCTGCAAGGCATGGACGCCGCGATGGCACGGCATCGAGCAGACCCCCTGCGGATTCTGTCCACTGGCGGCTGCCAGGACGCAATGTTCCAGCAGCATGCCGCACACAGGACCCTGGACGATGACTTCGACGGGCATTCGCACGGCCTTCACGAACTGGGATAGTTGCAGGAAGGTCAACTCGACCGCTGCGGTGACACGATGCGCTCCCAGCGTGGACAACTCATCGGCGGCGATGGAATTGACCGTGTTCAGCGGGTAGTCAGCGAGAATGTCGCGGCACCTGCGATCGCGAGCCGATTGAAGGCCGCCGAGATTCGATACGCCGACGGTGACGTTCCCCCATGCGAGAATCTGATGCAGGCGTCGCCCCCACTCCGCCATATCTCGCTCGTCACAGACGTGCGGCATCATGACGCCGGTGCGAATGCCATCCCGGGTGGCCTTGCGGGCGAAGCCGGCTATTTCCGCCATCCCGGCGACTGGGCCACGCAGGCGGTAGCCTTCGCCGCAGAAATAGACGGCGTTGGCGCCGGCATTCGCGGCGGCTTCGGCGGCTGCCACGCTTGACACGTGAACGATCAACTCGGGGCATTTGGCGATGGACTGAGGCGCTATATCTTGTCCGATCGTCAACTGCGGCGCCGGCGAGGCGTGGCTGAAGAAACGGGGTTCGCGCCTGCCGCTGATGTCCACGCCTTCATGACCGGGATTGGCGAACATGTGCGACGTTGTCATCTCGCGGACTCGCTGCGCGAAGAGTCTCTGCATGTCGCCTGCGTTCGTTGCATAGCCGGCGGGGTCATCGAAATAGGCATCGACCGCTTTGCGATAGAGGGCCACGACTGGGGCGAGGAACTCCGCCGTCCGCATCCGGCCCTCGATCTTCAGGGAGGCAATCCCGCTCTGGACCAGCGATGGGATATGCGGCAACATGCACAGGTCCTTGCGAGCGAGCAGATACCCTTCGGCGTGATCGAAGGACTCGCCCTTGCCCTGGTGCACGGCCAGTTTCCACTGCCATCGGCATGGTTTCATGCACCGGCCGCAGTTGGCGCTCTCGCCGAAGAGAATTGCGCTCAGATAGCACTGCGAGCTCTGCGAGATGCACATATCGCCGTGGACGAAGCATTCCATCTCCAGTCCCGACCGTTCGCCGATGCGGCGGATCTCATGGAGCGGGATGTCCCGTGAGGGAATGACTCGCACGAATCCCATCATTTTCAATGCCAGGGCGGTTTCCGCGTTGTGCGCGTTCATCATCGTGCTGGCGTGGAGCGGCACGTGCACGCAGATCTCTCTGGCGAGGCTCGCCACAGCCAGGTCCTGGACTATGATGGCGTCGGGGCTGAGCCGGCCGAGCATGGCCAGAATCTCTCGCAACTGCGAGATCTGCGAGTCGAAGACCAGGCTGTTGAGCGTGAAGTAGAGTCTCTTTCCCTGATCATGGACCAGCTCGATTGCTTCGGCGATCTCGGGCTCGGTCAGGTTATAGCTTGCCCGATGCTGCCGCATGTTGAGGCCCTTGCCGCCGACGTAGACGGCGTCCGCGCCGGCCTCGATGACCGTGCGGACGGCATCCAGTGTTCCCGCCGGGGCGAGAATCTCGGGTTTCTTCTCAAGACCCATGCTCATTTCCTTCTATGCCAAGTATGTATTCTTCGATCTGTCGTGCAACTGAATCTTCCTCGCCACGGAAGAAATGGTCCGCCTCATCCAGAACCGTGACTGTCGCTGCCGGTCCGATGGATTGGCGAAACTCGGCCATCCTCACGTCCGAATACAGGAAGTCCCTCTTCCCGACCAGATGGAGACTGGCTTTCGGACAATCCGAGAGAAAGGCGAACGAGACCTTGCCCAGCGGCGGGGCCACGGCGACCATCTTCTGTACGCAACTCTCGCGATGGGCGAAGAGCATGCCGGTGGCCGCACCAAACGAGTAACCCACGACGGAAAGGCCCAAACCAAACGAATCCGTCGCGGTCAGGAGTGTCCGGGCGGCCGCCGCGACATCCTCGACCGCGTCACGATAGTCCCTCATTTCTTCGATCTCTGTCCAGTAGTCGAAGGCCGCTATCGCGGCGGGTAGGGCGATCTCGCTGTCTCCGACCCCGCGATAGTCGAATCGCAGGACCGCACAGCGTGCGGCAAGCCTCTGGGCGACGGCGCAGACGACGTTGTTGTGCATGTCGCCTGCGAAGTGCGGATGTGGTGAGCACAGGAGCACGGCGTGCTTGGGATCGTCCTGTTCCGGATAGGACAGGATCCCCCGGAGCCGAATCGCTCCACTCGTGAACGTCACATGCTCTTCCAGTGCCGCTTGCAGCATCAATACAATCCTATCGCAGGCTTAATGGCCTCACTGACAATCGGTTGCGGGTCGCGAAGACCGTCCTGGAGGAAGCCGTCGGCTACAGCATCAGGCAGAGGCGGAATCCGTACGCCGGTGTCCCGCTCCAGCAGGTTGGGCAGAAACTGCATCTCGTCGAGCCGATGCACCATGACTCGGCCCCGCCGGCCATACTCGACGAGGGCGGTGACGTCGGGCTCATTCCCGTCTTCACCCGGAGGAATCAGGCTCACGACGAGTCGGTCACCGTGAGGGAAGTAGTCGAAACCCGTCTCGTGCGAGTACCGCAGTTGCGGAACCATGCCGAACAGGGTATTGCCATAGCCCGAGAGAATCACCGCATTTGGGAACATCTCCGCCGTGCGGGCCATGAACTCGGCGGAGGCCGCCATACCGCCAAGGTGGATTCCACGGATGGCCAACCGCGTGGCCTCGTCGATTCTGTCCGTCAAACTGCCCAGGACAGCCGGAGTCACGAAGAGAACCTCGATATTCTGGACTTCGAGAACAGCCATCGCTTGGTCCTGGACATGCGTCAGGTATCGCTGTGCGGCAAAACTCCCAGCCGGGAGTTTCTTGGCCCAGCGGGGATCGAAGTCCACAGTGAATGCATCCGCAGCGCCAAGCGCCCTGGCACACCGCCGAGCGGCCCGGCCGATGATGTGGGGGCCTGTCGGCCCGATGAACAGCCAGTGGCCGCCTTCGGGAAAGCCTGCTCTTCGGGCTGCCTTGATGAACGGCGTGACAAAAGCCGCCTCGAACTCATCGGCCCTGTGCACCGCGGTCTTGGGTCTGCCCAGCGTCCCGGCCGTTTCGGCCAGAAGATAGTCGTTGTGCCCGCGCAATGCCTGGGGAATGAAGTCCTCGATAGGCCGCTCGGCCAGGGCCAGCTCGTCCATGGGCCCCAGCACGGCAAGATCCTCGATGCTTCGAATCCGCTCCACGGCGTCGATCCCGAGTTCTCGCTGCCTTTCGAGCCAATAGGGTGTGCCGCGATCGGCATCGAAGTGAATTCGAAGTATCCGTTCGAGTCTGGCGACGAATGGAGCTTTCCCAGTCACGTCTTTTGCCCTTGTCGGTCCCATAGATTCACGAAAGCCACACAGGCCGGCAGCACCAGGAAGTCTGCCGCACTGGCCGTAATCATGGTCACGCCGGCCAGCAGGCCGAAATACTGGATCGGCTTGAACTCGGCCAATAGAAGAATGACAAACCCGGCTGTCGCCACCAGCGATGTGAACAGGATGGCTCGGCCGGCCACTTGAAAGCTGCTATGGATCGCCGTCGGGCTGTCCTGCCCGGACAGCCTGGCCTCGCGATAACACGAGAAGAAATGAAATGTGTCATCGACCGCGATGCCGATGGCTACTCCTGCGATCATCACGGTGGCGGCGTCCAACGGGATGTCCAGAACCGCCATCGCGGCAAAGAGCACAGCGGTCGGCAGGAGGTTGGGCAGGGAGGCCGCGAGGAAGACCCGCACGGATGCGAAGAACACGCCGATCAGGATCAGCACGGTGATTGCCGCAGCGGCGAAGCTACGAACCTGCGTCATGATCAGCGAATTCTGGGCGGAGTTCAGCAGGGGAACCACGCCGGTCAGCGTATACGCGGCCGGAGGCGAGAGCCACTGTGCGGCCTGCCGCTCGGTGAAGTCCATCAGAGCGTAGAAATCCGTGCCCGACATCGCCCGCACGAGAATCGACATCCGCAACGAGATTCGCCCCCCGTCCGTATGTCGATACTTCCTCGCCAGAAACTTGAGCGGATTCTCGGATGCCCCGGCCATGTCCACCAGAGCGGACCGGCGAATCGGATCGAGGGCGGTGGCGATGGTCTTGTAGTGGATCACCTGTGCGACCTCGGGGCGTGCGGAGAGATCGGTCCCGAGCCGCTCGATCTGCTTGAGCAGAGTGCTTCCATTCTGCGATTCCGTTACCGCGTCCAACTCGATCGTGTACAAGCCCGTGAGCCGCTCGGCGATGAACTCGTAATCTCGGCTGATTCCCGAATCCGCAGGGAAGAACTTCAGCACATTCGATTCCACGCGGAGTCCCGTCATCAACAGCAGGGACACCGCCAACACGACAACCGCCGACGCAAGGAACCAGGTTCGTCGCGACGCGACGATCCGCCCCAGTGGAGCGGTCCAATGGGTGGGCCTTGCAGGAACCGAGATACTTCCCACACGCAGCCAGGAGAGAATGCCGGGCACGACGGCCGCGTTGAAGAGGAACGAGAGCATCATCCCGGTGGCGGCAAACAGGCCGAAGTCCACGACCGGCTGCATATCCGACACCATCAATGAACCGAATCCGATGGCCGTGGTGAGATTCGACAGAAAGATCGCGGGAATCACTTCGCGAACAGTCCGGCGCACCGCGGCTTGGCGGTCACCCAAATCCCCCAGAAGCAGTTGGATATGCAGAACCATGTGGATTCCAGCCGAGAGCGACAGGACGGTCAGCAGCGAAGGGAGAGTGATGGTGACCATGTTGAAGGTCCTGCCCGCCAGAACCATCAGGCCAATGGTCCAGAGCGTGGTGGCGCCCACCGCGCACATCACTGCCAAGACACCGGCAAGGCGTCTCAAAACGACCCCCAGGATGATCACGGAAACAGCCAGGGCCGCAGGCAGGATTCGCCGGGAGGCTTCCTGGGAGCCACGGTCGAGGGCCACATTCAGCAACGGGGTCCCAGCCAGATGGACCTGCATCGTGTCGCCGACCAACTCCGCCACTGCCGACTCGATCTGCTCGACCACGATCTTCCGTTCTGGCGGATTGTCGATTCGTCGGAGCCATGCGACAACACCGAAGGTATGCCCGTCTTGGCCAAGCAACAAGTTCCGAAAGAATCCGTTGTGGCCGAGCAGATCCTTCCAGTCCTCGGGCCCATACTTCTCGAAGGCCGCGGCCGCCTGTGTGATGTCGAGCACGCCGTCCACTTGTTCGATCTGCCGCAGGCGGGAGGCCAGATTGCCCTGAAGGGCCAATGCGTCGGCCGAGAGCGGGTCCTGGACCTCGCCGGCGACTACAATGAACTCTTCGTTCCCGTACTTCTCCAGAAACTGCCGATAGGTTTGGTGCGCCTCGCTCCGGGTCCCGGTCCACACCTCGATGGAATTGTCGATGTGGGCATTTCGGAGCCAGTAGGCTGGAACCACCACACTGCACAGGCAGATGACGGCGATCCATCGGCTCTTGTCCGCGAAGATTTCCGCGAGTCTAACCCACATGGCGAGTCTCCAGGCCATAGGGCCATTTCTTGAAGAACGCCGCCAGCACTGTGGCCAATCTCAGACCGGTTTCGATGTCGCCGTCGATGTTGATCTTCCTCTGGAAGAAGGCCTGCTGCGGCGCAAGCCTGCCGCCGACAATCGCGGTGAAGGTGTCGCTGGGAAGGGAGAACGAGCACTGGCACAGCATGCCGTTCTCGGAGATTTCCTCGAGCCGGCCCTGGTCGATTCTCAGAGACCATGACCGGCCGGGGACATCGTCGATGGCGATCCGGCAACTCGCGGTCAGTCGCTTGAGGTTGGGCAGCAACTGCTTGTGCATCTTGTCCACGAGGAAGCTGTCGAAATACTGCTGCACAAAGCCTTCGCGGCTGGGGGTGGTGGCTGTGGCGTCCCCATTCGCCTTGCCCCACCTGGCCTGCCTCGCATACTCCAGCAGCGTCCGAAAGAAGGCGGCATCCATCTGGGGCAGCATCAGAGATGCGCCGCGGAGCGCCCTGTCCGTGTTCGTGCGGTCGAAGACCGGCTCGGCGGCCAGATAGGGAGCATACTGAGCAGCCGCTTTTCGGTACATGACCTCGAACCTGTCAGGCTTTCTCCGACCGAATTCCTCCTCCGATACGAGTCTCGCGCCGGGAATGGCGAACAACTCGACGAGGATGTCCCGAAGCGCCGAGAGCGATACCGGCCGGGGATTCGTAATGTGATAGGTCCCCGGCGGGCCCACCCTGATGATGTGCCAGGCGGCGCGGGCCACGTAGTCGGCCGGGACGAGGTTCTTGCTCGCCGTCGGGTTGGCCACGACACGGAACTCACGGGTCCCGATGGCTTCGGCGACGCTGTCGAGCAACCGCAGGAAGTTGTAGATCCCGTCGAAGTGGATGATGCGGCCTTGGCTGCTGTCCCCGACAACAATGCTCGGCCGGAGCACGAACACATCGAGACCCGTCCGGGTTGCCCAATCCTGAATGAGCGTCTCGGCCCGGTACTTGGAGGACTCATAGGGATTGTGGAACTGCTGTCCCGCGCAGGTCTCGTGCTCAAAGACTCGCCCTTGCCTGGTGCCGGCGATGTAGGCCGTGCTGAAATGGCAGAAGGGAACCCTCAGTCTCTCGGCAAGCATCAGCAGATTGGCGCTTCCCTGCACATTGACGTGGCGGGCCACCTCTGCGAACTCCTGCCCGAATTCCACGACGCCGGCGCAGTGGACGATGCGCGATACCTCGCCTTGTTCCCGAGCAAGGTATTGGGCGAGGTTCTCATCGCAGATGTCGCCGCACACAGCACGGACGCGGTCTGCATGGCCTTTCGCTCCGACGACGGCCAGCGCGCGTTGGACTCTGGCGGCAGCCGCGGCCGAAGTGCCGGCTCGGACGATGGCGACGATTCGCCCGCCGTCCTCCAGGATTGCCCGGGCCACCCAGCTTCCGATGGATCCCGTGATGCCGGTCAGTAGAATCGTCTCTGGAGTCGTCATGGGCGAGGTCATGCGCTTTTCAGCGTCCTTTGCTTGTCGAATGTCCGAAGGATCTCGTATTCGGTGTTTCGTTGGGCGGCGGTCATCCCGGTCTCCGCGATCAGCGCGATGACCTGCTCAGCCGTCACGGTGTGGCTGATGCCGGTGGCCTTGACTACGCTCTCTTCCATGAGGACACCGCCGAAGTCGTCCGCTCCGAAGGTCAGGGCGATCTGGGCCATGCAGGGGCCCTCCGTGACCCACCCGGCCTGGATGTGCTCGACGTTGTCGAGCACCAATCGGGACAGGGCGACCATGCGAAGATAGTCCACGCCGGTTTGCGGCCGCTCGGAGAGCCGCGTGTGATTGGCCTGAAAACTCCATGGGATGAACGCCCGGAAGCCGCCCGTACGATCCTGAAGATCACGGATTCTCAGCAAGTGTTGTACACGGTCGGCCGTCGTCTCGCCCAGGCCGTAGACCATGGTCGCCGTGGTGCGCATCCCGAGGTTGTGGGCGGTCTCCATGACCTCAAGCCATTGTGGCGTTGTGATCTTCGCCGGGCTGACCCGCCGGCGAACCTCATCAACGAGTATCTCTGCCCCACCTCCCGGCAGCGAATCCAACCCGGCTTCTCGCAACTGCACCAGGGTGTCCCTGAGGGGCAGGTGGGAGCGTTGGGCGAGCCACAGCACCTCCGCGGGCGACAGAGAATGCAGCCAGACGTCGGGGACGCGGTCCTTGATGGCCCCGAGCATGTCCTTGTACCAGTCGAGACTCAACGCTGGATTCAGGCCCCCTTGGAGCATGATCTGAGTGGCGCCGACGCGGGTCGCCTCCTCCACCCGCTGCACGATCTCTTCAATCGACATCGTGAAAGCGTCGTTGTCCCTGGGCCCCTTGTGGTATGCACAGAATTTGCATCCGATGGTGCAGACATTCGTGAAGCTGATGTTCCGGTCGATGATGAACGTGGATTGCCCATTGCCGACAACCTGTCCACGGCGTTCGTGGGCGACTCGCCCCAGCTCGTGAAACGGAAGGGCATCGTGGAACAACGCGGCCTCCTCAGCGTTGAGCCGTTGTCCGTTTTGCGCCTTATGCAAAGCCTTCCGGGCCTGCGAGACATCCGGTGTGACCTGAACCTGCGGCAGTCTTTGGCTCCGACGATCGTACAGGCTGCTGGTGAGCACGGAATCGAAGCCGAGCTCACGTATGAAGACCGCCATCTCCTCGGGATCGTGAAAAGAGCAATCGTCCGGCGCCCCGGCGGAACGGGCGATCCGCTCGTCGATACTGGTCCCGCCGATGTCGTCGGCGCCACAGAAGAGCAGTGTCTGTAAGAGCTTACGGTCGAGGAAATTGGCCAGGACACGGATGTGCGGAAAGTTGTCGAGGAAAAGCCGGGCCAGAGCGACGATTCGAACGATGGTGTGGCCGCCGGGACCTCTCACGACGCCGATTTGCGTGCCTTTGGCATGGAATGGCAACGGGCAGAAGGCAAGGAATCCACCGGTCTGGTCCTGGAGATTCCTGAGTTTGCAGAGGTGATCGACAATCTCTTCCGGCGTCTCCACGTGTCCGAAGAGCATCGTTGCGTTGCTCGGAATCCCCAGGCCGTGGGCGGTGCGGTGTACGTCGAGCCACCGCTCCGCGGAGATCTTCTTGGGACAGATGCTCTCTCGCACCCGTGCGGAGAATATCTCGGCTCCACCACCGGGCAGGGCGTCCAAGCCGGCGGCCTTCAACGCCGCGAGTGTCTCGTCGACCGGCTTGCCGGCGCGATCCGAGAGCCATTGAATTTCGACGGCGGTCAATGCCTGCACCGCGGTTTGGGGCAGTATGCGCTTCGTTGTTCGAAGCATCTGGAGATAGTAGTCGAGATGCAATTCTGTGTTCAGACCGCCGACGATGTGGACGTCGGTAAGTCCCCATCCTCGAGCCTTTTGAAGTCTGTCTTCAATTTGCCCGAGACTGAGTGTATAGGCATCATTCGATCCGGGCTCGCGCCAGAATGCGCACAAACCACAGCGATTCTCGCACATGTTCGTGGGATTGAGGTTGAGGCTGTGGACGTGATAGACGCTCGCGCCATGCCGTTGCCTGCGGGCCTCGTCGGCCATGGATATCAGTTCGGCTGTGTCTGCCTTCGTCAGCAGATCCATGGCCGTTTCCGTAGAGATCCGTTCACTCAACTGCTGCAGCATGTCAACTCCGCGGGAGGATTGGGATGGTTCGCCCCTTTTCAGATTTGGGATTCACGTTCATTATTCGACTCACCGTCGGCTCCGACAGCCCTGCGACGAGTTCCCGGAACCGGTTCATCCCTGCAAGTTCCGCCAGCCCGACGTCGTAATGAAGGCAATGGGAGAGGTACTCGTGGCATCGCTCCTCGGGAAGACCCAGCCGCTCCGCAGAGAGTCCCGCCAACTCGTTGAGCGACCCGCATCCGCGGTCCCTGGCCTGGTGCAGGATCTGTGATATTCCGTCGGCATCGGGACAGGACTGCCGGATGGCCCACACCGCGAAGACAAAGGGCAGACCCGTCATCTTTTTCCATTCGCCGGCCAAGTCATACGTTTCCAGGGTTTCCGTGGCACGCAGGGCCCGATCCCCGATGCACACGCAGGCATCCGCTTCACGGGCGTGCAGGCCATATTCGATCGGGTGAGGCATTCGGAAGTGGTCGCGCATCAGCACGCGAACCAGAGCATTCGATGTCCTGGACTCAAGGTCGAGATCGATGACTCTGACCTGCTGCAGCGGCCGGCGGCATTGCAGCAGAACGCTGGTCACGTCGCCGTCGGCGCAGATGCCGAGCCCCGGAACCATGGTGAGCTCTGGGTGACCGAAGAAATCCGCGACGGGGATGATTGCTGCATCGACCTCGCCTTCCAGCAAGGTTCCGACGGCGGATCGTGGTGTGCGGTAGATCAACTCCGCCCTCGGATCGACCTGCGGCAGGAAATGCACCAAAGGCAGAGCATTCACATACGGCAGGACGCAGAATCTGTGCATTCGGATCATGCCCATGTACTGACGAACCCTGGTCCAATTCACTACACTGCCCAAGATAGAATATCACTGCAGGGGCAGCAATCCACATCAAAACTGACTACCGGACGGGCTTTTCCAATCTCTCTCCAAGAGCTTCGAAACGGCGACACTCGGACAGGTGTACGTGGGCGCCTCAGTGCAGGTTCAACCTGCTGCGCCGCAAAGAGCGTATTTCCGTCGACGGTCGGTCAACTCTCGGCTTATGCGCATGAGTCTCTATGGCATGAGCACAAGAGATTTTGCCGGAAGGACTTGCGGTTGTCAAATGCGTTCCAGGAGTTCATGGAAATCGCTCGGCTGCCTCGTCGAGGATCGGGGCGAGACGCGGCCATTCGAATCGTCTCAAGCGGTCCCTCAAGGCTTCGGTCGATCCGAGCAGTGAGCCCGTCTCTTCGATGCGAGCGGCCAGATCGGCGAGTTTGACCGCCAAGCCCGCCACCGTGCCATCGTAGAAGAAATCGTCTGCCGTGCTATCGTCCGGGTGCCCGAAGACCTCGGGGTACGCCAAGCGCCTGGGAACGAGAGGATATGCCCCCGCGAGGGCGGCTTCTACGGCGCTGAGGCCGAAGAATTCGTGCGAGGCCGTGGAGACGAATACGTCCGCCTCCCGTAGAGCGGCTTCATAATCGGTCCTGGTTTGCTGGTAGCCCCATCGGTCGATGCGACCGGCGAAATGCAGGTGGGCTTGGGCGAAGACCTCCGGGACCTCGCGGAATTGTTCGCCGATTATGCTGATCCTGAATGGGATGCGTCGGTCCTTGAGTTGGCCGATCGCGGCGAAGAAGTCGTTGGGATTCTTGTCATGCTCCCACCGGGCGGCCCAGAGTATTCGCAAGGGGCCGGGCAGTCGGTTCTGTCGGCTGGGCAGGGGGCTGACGCCGGGAGGGTGCACGTCAGACTTGTCCCGGATGCGTTGAACGACCTCCGTGGGTTGGTGGTCCGGCATGCGGTTCAGGAGGGCCTCCAGTGCATGGAGGAACGAGTCTCTGTGGAATGCCGAGTTGAACCAGACGACGTTGGCTGCCAGGGCGGTGGTCATGTTCGACATCGCGAACTGGTAGTCACGCTCGCTTTCACACCGGACCGGATAGGTCAACTGGTTCTCGTGGAAGTAAACGATCCTGGGCAGGTCTCGGATCGGCTTGGGAGCCAGACCGAGGAACTCGGCAAGGTTCAGCATGTCCGAACACAACAGCAGGTCCGGATGCAGGCCGTCGGAGAGTTGCCGTTCGATCTGTTGGGCGAAGGTGACGGCCGCGTGCCGCATCCGCCACTTCCACTTGAAGGCGGGTAGTGACAGGAGGGACCACTGATGCCGGCTGGTTGCCGACCAGCCATCGAGGAAGGCCTTGTGACTGCCGCCGTAGTAGGGCTCGAGCGCCAATATCCGCATCGGTTTCACTCAGAACGAACGCCAAGTCGTATTCGATCTCCAGCCGGAGCTTGTACGGGGCGACGAAAGGCGGCGGACCGCCTCCGGTTCCCGTCGGCTGTTGCCGTCAGTGTACAGGGAGCGGCTGCAGATGCAAGCGGATGGCTCGTCGCCGTCGGTCTGCGACGTTGGGTCAATCGAATGCGTACCAGGCGGCCCCTTCCGGAGTCCAAACGTCGGCGTGGGCATCGATCAACATCTGTCTCTCGGTTTCACTGATCGTGTAGAAGTGGCGCTGGAGGCTGTTCGACCAGAACCGGTAGACAGGTTTGCTGCCGACCGGGGCCTGGTCCGGCGGATAGGCGTAGAACGCAACGCACTCGAATGTCCAGGTGTCCGCATAGTCCCGGATGAGCAGGTCTTTCTCGTCTTCACGGATCGTATAGAAATGGGAAGCGAGCTTCTCCGACCAGAACCGGTAGACGGGGGCCAGGGCGGAATTGTCCGCGGCGGAGCCTTCGTTTGTGAACAGTTGGAAAGCGAAATCCCAGGTCGTGTTCGCGGGCACTTCGATCTGCGCCCCGGACAGCCAGCGGCAGCCGAGACTCGGCGGCCAGGTGGCGGTGACATCGATGTCTGCACTGATGGACGAGATCTGCTGGGCCGTATTGTTGAAGTAGCAGGGCCTCGTGGTCCAGCCCCATGGATACTGGGGGGTCGCAACGGTCGTGTCGTAGAGGACGGAGATGCTCAGCCAGTAGACCGCTGGAATCGGGACGCCGTTCTTGTCTTGTGACAGGGTCGGATGGAACCATTGATCCTGGGAGAGCAGGCAGGTGAATTGGAAACAGGTGTCGTCGCTGAGTCCCCTGGGATCGCTGTTGTAACCGGCGACGTTCCACGTCCAATTGGTGCAGAACTTCTCCCAGACGAGCGTGCCGGGATGATCGGAGCCGTCCGTCCAGATTGTGACGTGGAAGGCCAGGGGCAACGCCGACGGGAGGACGGGCTGCGTCCAGCCGTTGAACGACCCCCACCACTGGAAGCCTGTGACGGGCCGGCCGTCTGTGCATTGCCAGTCGTCGACCGCGATTCGATGCAGATTCAGGTCGGATCGCTCCTCCCACCCGTTGAAGATGAACGGCGTGGTCGCGTCGAATTGCTGAGGCGCTTGGCTCCATAGGAGTCCGCCCTTGCCGGAATTCGATTGCGGCTGGAATTGCTCGACGAGCGTGATCCTGTAGTCCTCCACCTCGCCGTCGTTGGCGAGACCTTTCCAGGTCAACAGCCCGCGGGTGTCGAAGCGAAAGCGTACGAACGTGCCTCCCGCGACGGCCGTCGCGGGGATGCGGAAGGACAGGGCATTCACGCCGGGAGCGAGCAACTCATCGGAGAAAATCTGGTCCTCGACGTCGTCGAAATCCCCATCTTGCGAGAAATCGAACCATGCATTGAGGTAGCCGGCGGTCGATGCGGTTACTTCGAGGGTCGCCGTCTCGCCCGGCGAGAGGGGGGAGGTGAACACGACTCCATCATCGTCATCGGTGCCCTGCATGTCGTCCCCGGTTGCCGATACGTTGGGCTTTCCGTCCGTCTCGATGTCGGCCGCAGCGCCCAGGAAGACTCCGGTCACCTTCGTGTGCCGGGCACCGTCGTTGGCCAGCAGGGTGTTGTAGGAATCGGGAGCGTCGCCGAAATCCATGCCACTGATTCCCACGACGCACGCGTCGCATGAGGTTCCGGGACCCAGCCACAGACAGGAGCTTGGGCAGTCCTCTTCCAGGGTCAGCGAACACTGGCCGGTGAGCGGATTGCAGCACGCGCCCTCCTTGGCCTGGCATTCGTGCATTGCGCCGCGGAAGAGGTAGGCGTTCTTTCCCCGGACATCGATCGAGACCCATTCCGGGTTGTACTCCTCGATGGTGTGACTGTAGACCGGTTCCACGGTGCCGATGTACCAGTTGTCGACGACGTACAGACGCCGGCTCGACGTGTACCGGGTTTCCTGATCGGCGGTCGGCGTGTCGGTGGGCAGAGGAGGACGGTTCAGGCCGAGCTGCGACCAGGCCGCCGTGGTCCAATTGAAGTTGATCTCGACATAGGTCAGCTTGGTCGGATCGACCGCTTTGATGTAGACCTCGTATTTCAGATAGCCTCTGCGGTCTGTGCTGTACGGGGCATTGTAGTACCACTGGCGGTACCACCCGGTTTGCGGATAGTAGTACCATGTGCCGTCGTTGTAGCCGTGACCGTCGCCGCTGAGGAAGTTGCCGTCCGTGTCGAGGGAGATCCGGAACCAGGACCCTGGGTACGTGTTGGGATCTTCATAGTCGCCCTGCTGTGCGAGTGCAGAGGGTAGGGCGACGAGCAGGAGCATGGCGGCCGTATATGGAATCAGCTTGCTGGCTTTCGATAGGCTCATGTGCGTATTCCCATCCCAGGTTGTCCACAGGTTCATGCTCCAGATCGGATGCGGTTGCTCCGTCCATGCCTGGACATGGTCCGGCGGCATCCGATCCTCGTATCGGATCGGCGTTCTCCTCGGCCCTCTGGAGCAAAATGCGATGGCAGGGTCCGCATATGGGCGTAGCAGTCCGGCCCGACCGATCCGGCAGTCCGCGGAGAGTTCCTGTCTGTCCGAGAATAACGGCAGAGTCTGCTGTGCAAGACGGGCAGCACTTCGTGTCGCCGGTGGCCGGGAGAGGAGGGCGCGCAAGCCATTGTCTGCCGCTGGCTCGGCGAGTGCATGAGCAAGGTCCGGGATAATCCCAAGGAGGCGGTCGTGCAGATTCTCTTCGCGAGCTTCCCCCATCGGGATGGCCACGATGAACCCGCAGCATCCGCAGGTGTATAACCCTT
>JBDKRX010000179.1:0-56882 GCA_039683175.1 Phycisphaerales bacterium | reverse complement strand
ATCTGGAAGATGTCCAGCGACGAGCCGACCTACCCGGTGCTGGCTTGGGAGGAGGCGCCGGCGGATGATCCTGCCGGCTCGGAGGGTGTCGATTGAAACGACCGTGTCCAGGCTGTGTACCATTTATGATCTCATAGTTTCATAGTGAAAGGGGTGGAACATGGAAACGAACGGGAGAATCACGACTGTGGCGGCGGTCTTCTTGCTTCTCGTGGGCCTGACCGCTGTCGCCCCAGGCAGAATCATCTACGTCGATGACGACGCCGGCGGGGCGAACAACGGTTCCTCCTGGGCGAACGCGTTCCCGTATCTGCAGACGGCGCTGAGCGTCGCTGCGTCGGGGGACGAGATCCGCGTGGCCCAGGGCACCCACCGGCCCGACCAGGGCGTCAGGCGATCCCGGTCTGGCACCATAATCCGCGCAGCGGTTGCGGCAGCCTCATCGGATGCGTCATTCGGACTGAAGAATGGAGAGGCGATCCTGGGTGGTTTCTCCGGAGCCGGCGCCGACGATCCCAATGCGCGAGACGTCGAGCAGTATGAGACCGTCCTAAGCGGAGATCTGGATGCCGATGACATCGATCTCTGGGGGCCGGGCAACCCCCTCTATGAAATGCTCCGAAATGACAATAGCCTGTGTGTTGTAGAGAGTCGGGACACAGATGAGACGGCTGTCTTGGACGGTTTCGTCATTCAATCGGCGGTCGATTCCGGCCTGTACAATCACGAGGGCAGTCCGACCATCGCGAACTGCACTTTCCTGAAGAACACCTCGCTCCATTCCGGTGGTGGAATACGGTGCGAAGGGGGACGCCCGGCACTGACGAATTGCCTCTTCCAGGAGAACAGCGCGACGGGCTTCAAAGGTGGCGCTATCTATGCATCGGCTGCACAACTCACGTTGTCGGACTGCCGATTCATCGGCAATTGGGCCGGGGCGGAGGGCGGAGCCGTCTGCTGTGTCGGCAGCGAGTTGTCGCTGCTGCGCTGCACGTTCGAGACGAACTCGGCAGGGGAGGGTGGTGCGATCCATCAGACCGACGGCGTGCTCACGTTGGTGGAATGCACCTTCGAAGGCAACGCCGCCACTCAAGGTGGAGCGACCGCCTTCGCGGCGCAGAAGGCCTCGATGACGCGTTGCGTCTTCATGAAGAACTGGGCCACGGGCCTGGGCGGGGCCATCGAGAGTGGCGGAACGCTCTTGACGCTCGACGGATGCACGTTCCGGGGCAACTCAGCCGGTTTGGGCGGAGCGGTATACGCATTTCAGTTCACATCCCCGCAGATTGGCGGTGGTCCCGCCACGGCCATGATGCGCTGCCTGTTCACCGGCAATCGCGCCCTGGGCTCCGGCGGCGCTCTCTACACGGCCTATACCGAACTCACGATTCTCGGCTGCACCTTCGCGGACAACTGGGCCGAGCGAGCGGCCACCCTCGGCTGGATGTTGCGCGAGGGCGACGCAAGCTATCGGCTCGGCCTGGACAATTGCATCATTTGGGATGGCGACACATCGATTGCGGCGGCCCTATACACGCGCACGCGGTCCTCGGTGGTCGAAGGAGCGGATCCCAACCTCATGATCCGATACTGCGACGTGCAGGGCGGCTGGCCGGGGGAGGGCAACATCGACGCCGATCCGTGTTTTGCCGAGCGAGGCTATTGGGTCGATGCCACCAGTCCGAGCACCGTTGTGGAGTCCGACCATGACAACGCCACCTGGGTCGATGGCGATTACCACCTCCAGTCCCAGGCTGGACATTGGGACCCGCTCAGTGGAAGCTGGGTCTTAGACGAGGTCACGAGCCCCTGCATCGACGCGGGCGATCCGAATAGTCCCCTCGGCGACGAGCCCGAGCCGAACGGCGGGCGGATCAACATGGGCGCCTACGGCGGGACGACTGAGGCCAGCATGTCCTCCGCGGGCAAGTAGCAAGTGGATCCCGGTTTGAAGGGAACGCAAATGAGCTGGCGAGTCTTCGCGGCGGGCGGTGTCCTTCTGCAGATATGCCTTCTATTCGTCCCTATGGTCAAGGGGAGAACGATCTATGTCGATGTCAATGCCGTCGGGGCGGACAACGGTTCTTCCTGGGGGAGCGCATTCACATATCTACAGACGGGGCTGAGCGTCGCGAACTCGGGGGACGAGATCCGAGTGGCCCAGGGGATCTATCGGCCCAACCAGTACGGCTCTGCACGGTCAGCGAGGCCGAAACCCGCCTGGTATACGAGCTTCCAGCTTGGGGCTGGCGTGACTCTCCGAGGCGGCTTCGCGGGCCCCGATCGTGATGACCCCAACGAGTGTGACCCGCAGCAGTATGTGACCATTCTCAGCGGAGATATCAACGGCAATGATGTTGATGGTTGGGGTGTGGATGATCCTGGGTATGCCTCTTCGCACAGTGACAACCGGGCCCGCGTTGTTGTGAGCTCCGCCGTAGAGTCAGACGTCGTACTGGACGGATTCTTCATCGAATCCGCCATGCAAAATGCTCTGTACAACTCAGGTGCCCGTTTTCACGTTGTCAATTGCGGCTTCCGGCGGAACCTGAGCTGGGAGAGTGGGGCAGCGATCCGCTGCGAGGGCGGTGAGCTGATCCTGTCGGATTGTGCGTTCGAGGGCAATGCTGCCGACGACTCGGGGGGTGCGGTCTATGCTTCGAACGCCACGCTGTCGCTGTCGAATTGCAGCTTCGTCAACAACGAAGCTTCCGAGGATGCTGGCGCAATCTATGCGTGGACAGCCAACGTAACAGTGTCCGACTGTAGCTTCGTTGCAAATGGGTCTTCCGATGACGGCGGCGCGATCTCTGTACGGTTGGCCCACTTGGAGCTATCGGACTGTCGCTTTGCGAATAACTGGACCACCGATGAGGGGGGTGCGATCTACGGTGAAGAAGCCGAACTCGTCCTGACGGGTTGCACATTCACCGAGAATGTCGCTCATCCCTGGGGATGGGGCGGCGCGATCTACAGTTGGCAGGGTGCCTCGACGCTCGTCGCTTGCGGATTCGAAGGCAACGTAGCGGACTGGGCAGGTGGGGCTGTCTGCTTCTGGCTTGGGGACAGCGCATCGATGATCCGTTGCACCTTCCGACAGAACTGTGTGACCGAGTCAGGTGCATCTGGGGCAGGTGGCGCCATCGTGGACTATCGAACGCCTCTCGTTCTCGATGCCTGTACATTCAGTGGCAATCGGGCGGAATCGGGCGGTGCAATCCATGCCTCTGGATCGTCCGTACTCAGCGACAGTTTCTCGGCGGCTGCCACGGTCATTACACATTGCACTTTCGTCGGCAACTATGCCTCCGATCGCGGCGGGGCCCTCTGGGGATATCCCGCACGATTCACGATCAGCAACTGCACATTTGCCGACAACGAGGCCAAGACCTACGCAACTCTCGCCCGGGAGAGCGCGACGCAAGAGGCGACCACAATGGAGAACTGCATCGTCTGGGACGGCCCGGATTCGATTCGTGCCACAGGAGGGACGACCACAGCCACCAGACGAGGGGAGCCATCGGAGCTCTCTGAGCCATCCGGGCCGACACAACCTATCATCCATTACTGCGACATAGAGGGCGGCTGGTCCGGCGAGGGCAACATCGACGCCGGTCCGTGTTTCGCGCGACGCGGGTATTGGGTCGATGTTGCCGATCCAAACGCCGTTGTGGAGACCGACCATGCCAACGCGATATGGGTCGCGGGCGACTACCATCTGAAATCCCAGGCGGGAAGATGGGACCCGAACAGCGGCACTTGGGTTCAGGACGACGTTACGAGCCTCTGTATCGACGCGGGTGATCCCAACAGTCCTGTCGGTGACGAGCCCGAGCCCAACGGCAGGCGGATCAATATGGGCGCCTACGGCGGGACTGCCGAGGCGAGCAAGTCCTTGTGAGACCACGAAAGCCCTGTGCGGACACTGGGCTGTGGCGGTCTTGGTGTCCCTCGTGGAGCCGGAACGGCCAGGGGTCGGGCTTGGCCCGGACGAGAGGGTTATCGGGCCCTCTGGTTGCTGCCCTGCGCTGGCTCCCAATCCAAACAACTGCGAACCCTCTTTCGTAGTATCTTTCTGACGCGTTCGGATGGCCTTCCCGGCATGATCCCGGCGCTCCCTGTGGAGTGAAAATTATCAGGGTACGGGTCTTGACTGTCGGGCGTCAGGCCGTACATTGATACGGTTTATCCCAGTAAATCGAAAGATGGTTTGGAGATGGATATGATTGAAGTCAAAGAACTTCGGCGTCGCTTCGGGCCGGTAGTTGCTGTTGACGGCATTTCCTTCGATGTCGGAAAGGGCCAGGTGCTCGGTCTGCTCGGTCCCAACGGCGCGGGCAAGACCACCGCGATGCGGATGATTACCTGTTACATCCGCCCGGACAGCGGCACCGCGAGCGTGTGCGGGCACGACATCCTGAAGGACCCCATCGGCGTTAGGCGATCGCTCGGCTACCTGGCCGAGAACTCGCCGGCGTATCCGGAAATGACCGTGGGCGGGTTCCTCAACTTCATCTGCGATGTTCGGCGGATCAAGGGCAGGGACCGCAAGAAGGCCCTCGACCGCGTGGTGCCGATGTGTTCCATCGACTCCGTCTACCACCAGACGATCGAGACGCTGTCGAAGGGATACAAACGCCGCGTCGGACTGGCCCAGGCATTGATCCACGACCCGGACGTGCTGATCCTCGACGAGCCCACCGACGGCCTCGACCCCAACCAGAAGCACGACGTCCGAAACCTCATCACCAGTATGGGCAAGGACAAGTGCATCATCATCTCTACCCACATCCTGGAAGAGGTGGAGGCGATCTGCTCGCGGACGATCATCGTCGCTCGGGGCAAGGTGCTGGTCGATTCGACGCCCAAGCAGCTCAAGGAAAAACACAAGGCCAGCCTGGACGAGATCTTCCGGACCGTCACGAAGATGAAGAAAAGCGCTTAGGATTTGCGATTTGAGGTTTGAAACCGCTGTCGCGGCAGGACTTCTCGGACGGGCGACAGCAAATCATAAATCGTAAATCGTCAATTTTCACGGGAGTTCCTATGAACAGTTTCTGGGCGGTATTCAAGAGGGAGCTGAAAAGCTACTTTGCGACGCCTCTTGCCTACGTTTTTCTCGTCATCTTCCTGTTCTTCGCGGGATACCTGACGTTCAACAAGCAGAAGTTCTTCGAGATCCGGCAGGCGGACATGCTGCCGTTCTTCGTCAATCTGCCGCTGCTGTTCATCTTCATGGTGCCGGCGACTGCGATGCGGCTGTGGGCCGAGGAGCGGAAAGTGGGCTCGGTCGAGCTGCTGTTCACCCTGCCGATCACCATCACGCAGGCGATCCTCGGCAAGTTCCTTGCCGCCTGGATGTTCCTCGGGATTGCCCTGGCGCTGACGTTCCCGATGGTGTTCACAGTGGCCTACCTTGGCGATCCCGACGGCGGCCTGATCGCGGCGGGTTATGTGGGCAGCTTCCTCATGGCAGGGGCGTTCCTGGCGGTCGGCTGTTTCTTCTCCGCGATGAGCAAGAACCAGGTGATTGCGTTCGTCCTCTCCGTGGTCGCGTGCGCGATCCTCGTCTTCGCGGGGATGCCCTCGACGCTGGATTATCTCTCGATGTTCCTGCCCGCCGGGCTGGTCTCCGCGGTGGAGAACATGAGTCTTCAACAACACTTCGACTCCCTGCAACGAGGGGTCGTGCGATTCAAGGACATCGCCTATTTCCTCGTGTTGATCGTGGGATGGGTCGCCGCTTGCACGGTTGTTTTGGATGAAAGGAAGGCCAGCTAATGAACCGCACGATTCGAGCCATTCTCGGTGCCGTTCTGATCCTGATCATCGCGTTCAGCGGCATCACCATCTGTCAGAACGTGGGAGGGCGACTGAAGGCAGATATCACCGAGCAGGGTTTGTACACCCTCTCCGACGGGACCAGGGCGATCCTGGGCAAGCTCAACCAGCCGATCACGGCCAAGTTGTATTACGCCAAGACGGCCGCGATGAAGGCCCCGGACCAGATCCAGTACTTCAACAACTACTACGAGTTCGTCAAGGCGCTCCTGGAGGAATATGCGGCGGTCTCGCAGGGCAAGGTCCAACTGGAGCTGATCGACCCGCGGCCCTTCTCCGACGAGGAAGAAGCCGCGATCCGGCACGGGTTGCAGCGATTCCCGATCACGCAGGAGGAGACTTTCTTCTTCGGTCTGGTCGTCCAGACCCAGTTCGGCGTCGATAAGGTCATCCCGTTCTTTTCGCCCGACCGGCACAACTTTATCGAGTACGACATCAGCTACCTGATCGACACCGCGATCACCAAGCAGAAGAAAAAGATCGGGGTCATGAGCTCGTTGGCGGTCATGGGACAGGACGCCAGCGACTACATGGCGCGAATGATGCAGATGCAGGGCCAGCAGCCCGAGCCGCCGTGGACGATCGTCGAGCAGCTTCGGAACAAGTATGAGGTGAGCGCCGTCGGCGCCGACGTGAACGAAATCAACGATGTGGACATCCTCATCGTCATCCATCCGAAGGACCTGCCGGAACAGACGCAGTTCGCGATCGACCAGTTCGTCCTCAAAGGCGGGCGGACCATCGTCTGTGTGGACCCGCACTGCATCGCGGACCGTCCGCAGCGCAACCCCATGCAGATGACCGTCCAGAGCCAGAACTCGAGCCTGGACCGGCTCATGCGGACCTGGGGACTGGATATGCCGGCGAACACCTTCGCGGGCGACCGGGCGCTGGCGCTGGAGGCCTCCATCAGCCGAAGCCAGCGGGCCGAGAAGATCATCGGCTACCTGGAGCTCACGCCGAAATGCTTCAACGAGGAAAACGTCATCACGACCGACCTCAATCAGATTCAGGTCCTGTTCGCAGGCGTTTTGAAGGAGATCGACACGCAACCCAAGGCGGCAGAGAAGCCGGCGGACGCGAACCAGGCGGCAGCCAAGGCCGCGGAGAAACCCGCGATCCAGCGGACGCCGTTGGTGATGACCACCGACAAGGGCAACGCCTGGAAGGTGGGCAGCTCGTTCGAGCTGATGTTCCCCGACCCGGCCAAGATGATGGACGCATTCATCGACGGCACGCAGCCCGTCGCGATGGGGTATCTCGTCACCGGCCGATTCAAGAGCAGCTTCCCGGAAGGGATCGAGCTGGAGGTCGATGCCCCGAAGGACCCGAATTCCGACGATCCGAACGAGCCGAAGAAGATCAAGAAGCACATCGCAGGTCTGACGGAGGCGAAGGGAGACTGTGCGGTGGTGGTCTTCTCCGACGTGGACTTCATCACCGACCAGTTCGCCTATGCCAGCTCGATTTTCGGCAAGATGGTCCGTGGCGACAACAGCGCTCTGCTGCTGAACACGGTCGAGGAACTCGGCGGTTCCGGCGACCTGATCTCCATCCGGTCGCGAGGCAACTTCAAGCGGCCCTTCGCGGTGGTGGACAAGATCGAGGAGGAGGCGGAGAAGCAGACGGCCGACGAAATGACCCTCGTGAACGCCCAGATCGACGGGTTCAACCAGGAGCTGCAGAAGCTGGTTTCCTCCGCCAAGGACCAGGAAAAGCAGGAGGTCCTGGGCAGTGACATCGTCAAGAAGAAGCGGGAGCTGGAGTTGAACATCCACGACGCACAGCGTCGTTTGCGGGCCATCAAGGAGAAACGTCGCGAGCGCACCGACCAACTTGGCAACAAGCTGGAACTGGTCAATATGGCTGCGGTGCCGGGCGTCGTCATGGTTGTCGCGGTAGTGTTGGGAGTCTGGCGCGGCGCTCGGAGGCGGCATTACATCAGCCACGCGAGCGATGCGTAGGATTGATGAAGGATGAATGATAGTTGATGATTGAGGATCGGCAGCAGATGCCGGTGCGAGCAATAATAATCGATCATCAATAATCGATAATCAATAAGGAGTGATCGATGAGCAACCAGAAACTTGGCATTCTGGCCGTTGTTGCGGCAGTTATGGTTCTTCTGGCGGCGATCAGCGCCCGCGTGCCGACCGCCAAGCGGGCGAAGCTGTCGGGTCCGGCGTACCTGATCCAGGGTCTCGACCCCGCCAGCATCGACAGCATCACCGTGGGCCACGGCAAAAGCGAGGTCAAGATCGGCCGGCGGAACAACCAGTTCATCGTCACCGACATCAACTACCCTGCCGATGCGAAGCAGATCAACGACCTGATCACCAAGACGCTCGACATCAAGACCGGCGATCTCTATACGACCGACGCGACGAACCACGAAGAGCTTGAGGTGACCGAGGAAAAGGCCCGCGGCCTTGTGAAGTTCTTCAAGGCCGATGGGACGCTGCTGGCTGGCGTCGTCGTGGGCAAGGGCCGTGAGTCGGGGCAGGGCGCCTATGTCCGGCAGGCTTCGAGCGACGATGTGTACGTGGCCGACGAGGCGCCGTACTTCGGCACGCGAGCCCTGGACTATGTGAACCAGGAGATCGCCACGATCCGTAGCGAAGACGTCAACACGGTGACGGTCGCCACGCCGGAAGGTTCGTACACCCTGCATGCCCAGAAGAGCGGCGACGGGGTGGTCTTCGAAGGCCTGCCGGGCGAGAAGAAGCTCAAGGAGAGTGAGGCCAAGAGCGTGTTCACCGCTCTCCAGGGCCTGCGGTTTGACGACGTCAATACGCCCGCCCAGATCGAGGGCCTGACCTTCGACCACGTGTACGTCACCCGCATGGACAACTCGACGGAGTACACGCTCGAACTGGCGAAGAAGGGGGCGAAGACCTACCTGAAGGCACGGGCCGTCTACACGGACCCGGCGAAGGTGACGATCAACCCGGAGAAGCAGGATTCCCCGGAAGAGCTGAAGAAGAAGGAGGCGATTCTGCTGGCCCAGGAGGGTGCGCAGAGGTTCACGCTCCGGCACAAGGCCTGGGTCTACGAAATCCCCGACTGGAAGGCTAAGTACCTGACGAAGCCGCAGTCGGAATTGCTCGAGGACAAGGAGGCCAAGCCCGCCGAGGCAAAAGTCGATGCTCCATCGGCGCTGGAGTTGACACCCCCAACGGTTCCGATAGTGCAACCCGATCAGCCCATTGCAGCCCCGGCCGTCGAGCCCAATCAGCCTGTTGCGGCTCCGCAGGCTGCCGAGCCGAACAAGCCCGTGCAGTGAGAAGTCTGATTGTTGATGTGTGATTTGTGATTCAGAGAATCGACGATCAACAATCCGAAATCAACAATGAAGATTGACCGGCTCATTCTCGGGGAGTTTCAGACGAACTGCTATGTCGTCCGTGTGGACGAATCGGCTTTGAATTGCCTGACGATCGATGCCGGACTCGATGCCGACGATCTGATCGCGTTTCTGAAGCAGCATCGGCTCAACCCCGTTGCGACGATCCTCACGCATGGTCATGTGGACCACATCGTCGGCGTCGCGGCCCTGCGTCAGCACTTTCCCCAGATCCGGGTGTACATCCACAAGCTGGACGCCGATATGCTGACCGATTCGCAGGCGAACTTGTCCGTCCTTGCCGGTATGACCTTCGTAGTCGAGCCCGCGGATGTCCTCCTGGAAGACGGCGACACCGTGGACGAGGCCGGCATCCGCTTCAAGGTCTTTCATACTCCCGGCCATACCCCCGGTGGAATCTGCCTGTACGCAGAATCGGATGGTGTGGTGTTTGTCGGGGATACGCTGTTCGCCGATTCCGTGGGCCGGACGGACTTTCCCGGCGGGGACATGGATCGACTGATGGAGGGCATTCGGAGCAGGCTCTTCACTCTGCCCGACAAGACCATCGTACACCCCGGTCACGGGATGCGAACGACCGTCGGCCGCGAGAAACGAAGCAATCCGTACGTCCATGGCCTGTAATACGGATTCGGTTCGGCAGGATCAAGGATTTCCGGGAGGGTTTCTTCTGCTCGTGCAAGCAGGAGCGGGCTATTTCATCCTCGGGCCAGCTTCTTCCAGTCCATGTTCCATTGCTTCTTCAGCTTTTCTTGAAGTTCCTGCGAGCTGTCTTCGTATGCCTCGACGATCGCCTTGATTCCCTGCACGGGAACTTCGGTCCATCTCTGACGCTCTGCGTATGCCGCAAACTGAGTCTCATGGACCTTGCGCCTGTGCCCGTTCTTCATGTAGTCAAACTCACCATCCGGTCTGCAATGGCTCCTGCCCAGAGTTGGCGTTGTCGGCACACCGGGGCCGTCGCAATACTTGGTTCTGGCCTTCGAGATCAGGATGAACCCCACCCGCTTGTTGTCCCATGGTTTCTCTCTTCCGTTCGAGAGAAGGGCTTGTGACTCCGCCGGGCCGGCAAGGGCCTTTGCGGCTGCTGTGAGTTCGGCCGCAGTCAAGAACCACTGCTCCATCCGAAGGAAGTCGTCCAATCCCGCAACATGTCCATCGGCCGGGACAACCACTTCCGGCAGATTGCAGTCAGGATAATAGGCGCGAGCCTCCAGAGCCGCATCGACCGCTTCCCGCATCACCTTCTCGTTCATCGAGTGATAGCCCTTGAGCATCATGTTCCTGCGGTAGTAGTTGATGTGATCGTATGTCCTGAGCGTGTATTCGGGATCGTAGGTGAAGTCGTAGAAGACTTTCGCCGCGTCCTGCATCTTTCGCAGGGATTGCCTGGCCTCGGTGTCGTCGTTCATGTCGCGCCCCAATAATACGGATTCGGACAGACTCCTGTGTGATTCCGATTCCGTATAGTATCTCCAGAAGGGAGGTGTCGAGTCTCGTTCTGGCTTCACACTTCTTCTGAACCGCCTTGCGGCGTCGCTACGAGCGACTCAAAATGCATTGAAGTACTCGGGCCGGCCGTCGTCGCTGTCGTAACCGGCGGCGTCCTCGGCGTCGGCGGCGACGCAAATACGCTCGATCTGCTCGGCCCGGCCGGTGCTGCTGTCCACCGAGAACAAGATGCCGTTGATCTTCACGTCGCCCGTGGCGATTTCGAAGGGGACCGGCATCTGGGTACGGAAGGACTTCAAGACGCTCTCTTTCTTTCGGCCGAGGACCGAGTCGTGGGCCCCGGTCATGCCGATATCGGAGATGTAGGCGGTGCCCTTGGGCAAAATCCTCTCGTCGGCGGTGGGGATATGGGTGTGCGTGCCGAAGCAGCAGGCCGCCCGGCCGTCGACGTGATAGCCCATGGCGACCTTCTCGCTGGTCGCCTCCGCATGCATCTCGACGACAAGGATCTCCGCCTGTTGGCGGAGCCGGGGGATCAGCTTGTCCGCGGCGGCATAAGGGCAGTCCGCCGGTTTCATAAAGAGCCGCCCGATCAGCGAGATCACGCCGACCGTAGGTCCCTTGGCCGTCTTATAGATCGCGGTGCCCCTGCCGGCCGCGTGCTCGGAGAAATTGGCCGGGCGGGCGATGTTGTCCGCCTTCTCCAGCGTCTCAATGATATCCCTTTTGCGAAAGGCATGGTCGCCCAGGGTCACGAGGTTCACGCCGTAGTGAAGGAGCTTCTCATAGATCTGCGGGGTCAATCCGGATCCACCCGCCGCGTTTTCCGCGTTGGCGATGACGCAATCGATGGATCGCTCGCTGATGAGGCGTTTCAGCTTGTCTGCGAGCGCACGGCGACCCGGCCGGCCGACGATATCGCCGATGCATAGAATGTTCAGTTTCATGAACTGGCCTCTGGTTCTGACCTACTTGGCGTACTCGATGCAGCGAACCTCACGCAGCAAGGTCACCTGAATCTCGCCGGGATAGGTCATTTCCTGCTCCACTTTGGTCGCGATATCGCGAGCGACTTTCATCGCGCATTCATCATCGATTTCGTTGGCATCGACGATCACGCGGATCTCGCGTCCGGCTTGGATCGCGTAGGCGGTCTCCACGCCCTTGAAGCTGGTGGCGATCTCCTCGAGTTTCTCGAGTCGCTTGATATAGCGTTCGAGGGTCTCGCGCCGAGCGCCGGGACGCGATGCGCTCATGGCGTCCGCCGCGGCGACCAGCGGGGTGTACGGGTTGTCCGGCGGGATATCGCCGTGGTGGCCCGCGACGGCATTGAGCACGATCGCAGACTCGTTGAACCGCTTGAGGAAATTGGCGCCGATAGTCGGGTGATTGCCTTCGACGTCGTGGTCGATGGCCTTGCCGATATCGTGCAAGAGCCCGGCCCTGCGGGCGACGGAGCCGTCCAGGCCCAGCTCTTCCGCCATGACCTGGCTCAGGAACGCCACCTCGACGCTGTGCCGAAGGACGTTCTGGCCGTAGCTGGTGCGGAAACTGAGGGCCCCGAGCAGGCTCAGGAGCTTGTTGGGCAGGCCACGGATGTTGGTCTCCACGGAGGCGTCCTTGCCGAGCTGGAGCACCTTGTGGTTCACGTCGTTCTTGGTCTGGGCGACCAGTTCCTCGATCCGGGAGGGGTGAATCCGGCCGTCCTGAATCAACCGCTCCATGGACAGGCGGGCGACCTCTCGGCGAACGGGGTTGAAGCCGCTGACGACCACCATGCCCGGTGTATCATCGACGATGACATCGACGCCGGTGGCCTTCTCGAAGGCCCGAATGTTCCGGCCCTCTCGCCCGATAATCCGGCCCTTCATGTCGTCGTTCGGGATTTCGACGGTCGAGACAGTCACCTCGCACGTCTGGTCGGCGGCGTACCGCTGGATGGCGCAACTGATGACCTCGCGGCACTTGTCGTCCGCCATTTCCTTGGCCTCGTCCACCTTCCGCTGGATCAGAGCCGACATCTCGTGTTCGCATTCGTCTTCCAGCCGTTTGAGAAGCAACTGGCGGGCCTCTTCGACCTGCATCCCCGTGATCTTGAGCAACTGGTTCTTCTGCTGGGCGATCAGGACAGTGAGCTGCTTGTCCTTGGCCTCCACGTTGCGAAGCCGGCGGTCGAGTTCCTGTTCCTGCTGCTTGAGGCTCTTTTCCTGCTCCTGCAACAGCCCGGTCTGGCGCTCCAGTACATCCTCTCGTTTGGAGAGCCTGACTTCGTTCTCGCGTAGCTCCGACCGGATGCGATTGGCCTCGCCGGTGAACTCCTCCTTCTTTTTGATGGCTTCCGCAGCCGCCTCGATCTGGGCGGTCTTGATGATGTTTTCTGCTTCTCGCTTTGCACCGTCGATCTGCCTTTGAAGGTCTTCCGCGATGGTCTTGGCCCGGGTCCGGGCAACCATCTGGTAGACAATGGCGACAAGGCAAGCGCCGAGCAGAAAGCCGACCACAATGCCGGCTATCGGATTGATCTGCATTAAAACGGCGTCCATGTTCCTACCTTTCTACACCACATGGTTCAAAAATAACATGGGCTGTGGACGAACCACGGGTGGTTGGGCAGGAAAGCGCCAAAGGCATGCTCGTGAAACGCGACAGACTTCCCGCGTGGGTGCTGAATCAACTCGGCAGGGCCAAGGTCCCTCTCGCATCCTGGTCCAAAACAGGCTGGAGACTCGCCAAAAACCGAAGCTGTACCGACTCTATTCTCAACAACACCCCTCCGGCGTAGGGAAGCAACGACTCATTACTGTTCGATCTCGTTTCACTCGAAATTCACTTCTGCGGCTACCAAGAGAGAGTTGATCGGATATCGATTTGAACTCAGACGCGGCAACCTCAAAGTGTCTCTGCAACTTAACTGCCGTTTGAGATGAGTTCGCATCGGCTCATCTCCATCCCCTGTCGCGGGCAGCACATTCTCCCACGCGGCGGGGGATGACCCACAACCGTGTTCGCTCACAGTTGTTACTATGATCGACTATGTTAGAAGACTGCTAAACCACCGTCAAGAAAAAAAGCGATAAAATCGGCAGGATTGGCACAGCCGTTGAAAGCTGTGTATGACAGGCGGATTGGACCAATGGTGTTATCGGACGCAATCCGCCGACTGCGGTCAAACGCCCCATGCCTTGCCTCGCGAGACAGATCAGGGCACAGGCTCCCGCAGCACGATGTCTTTGAAGCGGATTCTCAGTTGGTCGCCTGTGTGGATTTGCAGAGCAATGTGCCCCCTCGTTCCGACGGCTCGTTCGCGGTGCACGGTGTCATCGAGAACGCCGGTTCCATCGTAGGATGTAACCGGAATGCCGTTAAGAACCACGGCGACAAGCGGGCCGACGGCCCTGATTTCCAGGATATTCCAGGCGGGTTCATCCTGGGCATAATAGAACGTCAGATCGGGATTGGCCATGGATTGGTTCACCCACTGACCTTTGGGCACGGCGGGGTAGAGCCAGCGGGCGGAACCTCGGGTTTCATCCCAGATCATGCCTGTCCGCCACGGCCCGGGAGGGTGAATATCCACCTGTGGGCCGTCGAGCCAGCCCGCCTGCTCATCATAGCGGCTGCGTATCTGGACGCCGCTGTTGCCCGGGCTGTCCTTGCATGCCTGGAAACGCAGGCGCAGGATGAAGTCGGCATACTCCCGCTCCGTTACGAGCCAAATGTAGTCATGGTCCGGCCGACCCATCGAATCAGCTACGATGCAGCCGTCTTCCACGCGCCAGAAGACCTTGCTTTCGTCGGCGGGCTTGCACTTGACCATCCATCCGGCAAGGTCCTGTCCATTGAACAGGGTCTGCCATTGCCGCGATTCTCCCTCGCTATGGGATGTGCAACCGCTCGCCCCCGCCAGGATCACGCACAGGAGGGAATCCGCGATGGCGATGATTCCACAACCGAGATTCGATTCTGAACGCATATGTTGCCTGTCCTCAGCGATCCCTGAACAGTCCGGTATCGGAGTACGATGATATTGTTGGTCGGCGTTGTGTGCAAGGATTGAGGGCAATCATTCCTTTGCGAAAAGCGACACGGTGTGAATTTGCTTGAGATTCTCTATTTACACCCCGATAGCCGCAATTATAATCATGTGGATTCGAGGTGTCTCTGGTTCGGGATTGACCGGTCAGCGTGTGACAAAGGAGATAGAATGTCAGGTCACTCACATTGGGCGACGATCAAGCATAAGAAGGGCGCAGCCGACGCCAAACGGGGCAGGATCTGGAGCAAGATCGCCAGGATGATCATCGTGGCGGCCAAGAACGGCGGCGGGGACCCAGACTCCAATCTGACGCTGCGCTACGCGATCGACAAGGGCAAAGCGGCCAACATGCCCAAGGACACGATCGAAAAGGCGATCAAGAAGGGCACCGGTGGCGGCGAGGGCGTCAGTTTCGAATCGGTCCAGTACGAGGGATATGGGCCCAACGGCGTGGCTATCATCGTCGAAATCCTCACGGACAACCGCAATCGCACCGGCCCGGAGATCAAGCGGATCTTCGAGAAACACGGCAGTGCGCTCGGCACTCCCGGCTGCGTGAGCTGGATGTTCAGCAAGAAGGGCACGATCAACGTCGCCACGTCGAGCATCGGCGAGGACGATCTGATGGAACTGGCGCTTGGGGCCGGCGCCGACGACATGCAGAACATCGGGGAAACCTACGAGATCACTTGTGATCCGGCTGCCTACGAAAGCCTCAAGAAGGCAATCGAGGCGAAGAACATACCGATCCAGTCGGCGGAAATCTCCATGGTCCCCCAAACGACGATTGCCATCTCGGAGGCGGATGTGGCCCGCAAGATCATCCGTCTCATGGAGGCCATCGAAGATCACGACGACGTGCAAAACGCCTATTCGAACTTCGACATCCCCCCGGAGATCATTGCCGAGGTTTCGTCGTAAGCCCCTCAGGTCCGACATTCGCCGGGATGAGCTTCGCGACTCGCTCTTGAGCGAGGCGGTATTCCTTTTCGCCGAGCCGGCTGACGACCTGCATTCGCGTGGGGTACATCCGGCGGAACTGTTCCCGGTAGGCGTCTTCGATGGCGATTGCCCTGCTGTAGTGGACGCGAGCTGCCTCCGGCTTGTCCAGCCTTTCGGCCAGTTGTCCCAACTCAAACCAGAGCCGGTCGCAGCCTGGATATAGCTCCGCAGCCTTCAGATACCAGTCATATGCCTCCTGGTACCTTCCCGACTGGGCGTTGACAATCCCCAGTTTCTCGTAGTCCTTGTACGCGGCGGGGGCCCTGGAAATCGCTTCGTGGAAGCACCGCTGTGCCTCGTCGAGCAGGGCGACCGGCTTGTGTGGCGACTGATCGTACTGCTGCATGTACAACCGGCCGTTGAGACTGGCCGCGGCGGGCGAGAGTCGATCCGCTTTCGTCGCTCGGGCGAGGGCGTCATGTGCTGCATCCAACCTGCCGGAAGCGGTTGCCTGTTGCGACTTCAGAATGCCAATTGTCGTCCGGAAGACAGGCATCCAAATCCACGCGACATAGGCCCCGAGGAGCGCCAAAGCAACGCCTCCTGCCAGCCATTTGAACTGCGACGACGGGCAAGAGGCGGCCAGACGGGACGGCGCCTTGTGCAACTGAGTGGCGACCAGGCAGGCCAGGAGAATCCAGAATGCCATCCAGACCCCCGGCTCGAAGATGGCGAAGTCAATCAGGTTGTGCAAAAGGACCGCGACAACCGCGCCGGCAAGCGAAGCGGACTGAGCGGAACGAACTACGTCATGGGGCGCCGATTGGTCCTGCTCGAACGGCGTCGCGACGAGAAGGAAACCGATAAGAAACGCTGCGGCGGGTGTGATGAACACCGTGATGACTTCGTAGAGCCAGAGGTCGAAGTCGCTGTCGCCGCCCGACATGGGGATCAGCAGGGGTCGGATGAGCAGCAGGCACAGGCCAACCGCAACGAGTAGAACGAGCGGCACGACCCTGCCGGCCTGTTGGCACGGGGAATCGTCGCTCACGGGAATCGCGGCCGGACGGCGGATCGACCGCCACAGGGGCCCGCAGAGCATGGCCAGGAAGCCGATCAGACCGAGCGGGCCGTACTGAGCGATCAGGCTCAGGGGCCAGTTGTGCGGATCGGCTACCGATTCGAGTGCGGCCGGGGGCTTGTAGTGGGGATAGTAATCCGAGAAATTTCCCGGCCCAACGCCTGTGAGGGGGTGATCCTCGAACATCGCTGCTGAGGCCACCCAATACTGCCAACGGACGAGCATGGAATTGCCGCCTGGCAGTCGGCCGTGCCTGAGACCATAGATGGCCGCGACGCACCCGAGTGCAACGACCCCGAGCAGTGCCGCAGGGACCAGGATGGTCAGAATACGCCGCTTGTGGACGGGGAACCGCCGGTCGAGGGCCATCAGGAGCCCGAAAACGCCTACTCCGGCGACAAAGGCGATGATCCCGCCCTTGCTCCGCGTCAACAGGAGCCCCGCGACGATCAGGACAGTTGCCAGCAGGGTGAACGCGACATACCGGCCTCCTTCCTTGCCGGCTCTGACGCCCTGGAGCTTGCCGACGAGCAGGGCAATCGCCGCAAAGGATGCGCAGATCGCGAAGGACGCGGCGGAGTTGCTCGTCGTGAAGAATCCGCGGATGCCGCGAGAGTAGAGCCTGTGTTCGAGGAGGAAATGTTGAAAGGTCCCGGGCTCGATCCCGAGCGGACCCAGCAACATATTAGGGTCCTTCTCGTATTGTTCGATGGTGATCGCATTGCTCAGGAAGAACTGCTCGGCGCACTGGTACGCGGAGACAATGCCGAGGGCAACGACGACGATCAGCACCAGGCGCACTTTGTCCGGGCTGTCGAGGATCTGGATCAGGAGCAGGGCGGTAATGGCCGGAGCCAGCAGAATGGCGACGTAGTTGATGGCGGCGCGCTTGTCGGAGGCCCCGAGCGAGGAGACAACTGCGGCGACGATGAACAGCAGCAGGCCGATCTCCATCCCGGTGCCCCGGTACGTCCATCGCCCGGTGATGAACCGATGGAGGAGCCACCCCACGAAGGCGAAAATCAGCAGGCCCGAGAGGCTCAGGCTGTAGATCGTGTCCACCAAACTGCCCGTCAAGGTCATGGTCTGGGCGGTCGGGGCCTCGGTGTAGGTGACACGCAGCGCCAGGATGCACAGGACGAGAAGAAGGCTGCAGGCTGTTGGCTGTAGGCCGAAGGTACTCCTCCGGCCTGCGGCCTCCGGTCTCCCGCCCGTCTTTTGCCTTCCGTGAGACGTCATCAGCTTCCCGTCCTCGGTTCTCCGTTGCGGGCCGTGCTCTCGAAGACGCCGATGATGGTGACGATCAGGAGGGTCTGGATCACGATCAGGATGGCGCCGACGAGGTTGACCTGATAGAGAAAAGTTGCTCCCAGCCCGGTGCACAGCGTGGCGAGGTAGAGTGTCAGAGCGGTCTGCGTATCCGTCAGTCCGCGACGCCGCAAGCGGTGGGAGAAGTGCTGCGTGTCGCCCACGAAGGGGCTCCTGCCCTGGCTGATTCGCAGCAGCGTGACGCTGGTGAAGTCGTACAGGGGAACCGCCATCGCGATCAGCGGGAGCATGACAGGATACCATGGACCGCTGCCGGCCTGCTGGTAGTAGGTGGTCCGCAGGGTCAGCAAAGCGACGAAGAAACCGACGACCAGCGAGCCCGCGTCGCCCATGAAGATCGAAGCAGGCGGGAAGTTGAACACCAGAAAGCCCAGGAGGGTCCCGATGAAGGTGATTGCCAAGCCGCCCACGAGGACCTGGCCGCTGAATGCGGCGGCGGTCAGCAGGACGGAACTGGCGATGACCGCGATCCCGGCCGATGCGCCGTCCATGTTGTCGAGGAAGTTGAATGCGTTGACAATCACGACGATCCAGAAGGCCGAGAGGGCCGCCGTGACGATCCGGCTCTCGATGAAGAACTCGATCCGCACATCTGCGAAGTATGCCGCCGTGCCGGCGACTGCGAACTGGACGATCAGCTTCACGAACGGCCCGAGGGCTCGCTTGTCATCGCGGAGGCCGACGACGAAGAGAACCGTAGCGCACAGCAGGATCACTGCGAGTTCATCGAATCGTTGGAGAAAATCGGCCGGGTTCAGGCCGGTTCGTTCGACCAGCGAGTTCAGATGCCCGGGGACCACGAGGAATCGTATCGTCGCTGCCGCTCCCAGGAGGAACGTCGCCAGGGTCGCGAAGATGGCGATGCCCCCGCCCAGGGGAATGATCGAACGGTGGTACCGGTCGGCCTTGGGATGGGCCACCAGGCCGACGCAGGGGGCGAGCCGCTTCGCCAAAGCGGTCAGCACCGCCGACAACGTGAACGAACCGACCAACAAAGCCACTGCCAGTTTTATCATTCGTGCTTGTTTCGAATTTCGATGTTCGGATTCCGAGCTTGCTGTCTCAACTGCTCCACCAATCTGGACCTCACCATCGAGAAGAACTCGTGATATTCTGCCCGTTTGTAGTCCGGGAACGTGTATGGTAGGAGTCGCCACTGACCCTTGTCAAAGACAAGTGTGACCTCGGCGTACATTTTCCGGCCGATGTAGATCCGGTGGGCGAAGTTCTTCGTCGAGGCCAGGATCAGCTTCGACGGCTCGATCACGCCGGGATCGAGGTTCACCGGCCGGGGGAAGGGCATCGCGAGCACCGCTGCCAACTGTTGCTCGATCTCGTTGGTCCGATGCTTGATGTTGGCCAGGTCACCCGGGTCGATCAACTGCTCGATGCTGACGAACTGCCTGAGGACCCGTGGTCCGAGTTCGTCGGCATAGTAGTCAGTCTGGTCAAACGCCCACACTTCGCTGAAGAGGTCCGCCGGTCCGAGAGCGCCGAGCACGGCTTCTCTTGCGGCAGCCAGGCATCGTTCATCCGAGGCCAGAATGCCGACGATCAACTTGACCGGCATGGGTTCCTTCAACTCCCACATTCCGCACGACCGGATAGCGAGGCTCAGACATCGCAGATGCGGGCCGCATACGTTAGCGACGCCAGCGGGTCCCGCTTGGGCACGAACTCATGTGCGACGTAGCCCTGGAAGCCGGTTTCGGCGATGGCTCGGAGGATCGCGGGGTAGTACAATTCCTGCGTGTCGTCGATCTCGTTGCGACCGGGATTGCCGCCGGTGTGGTAGTGGCCGATATAGTCCTTATTCCGGCGGATCGTGTCGATGATGTTGCCTTCCATGATCTGGGCGTGATAGATGTCGTAGAGGATCTTCACCCGCTCGGACCCGACGCGCTTGCAGACTTCGACGCCCCAGGCGACGTTGTCGAACATGTAGTCCTTGTGGCCCACGCTGTTGAGATACTCCAGCACGATCGTGACTTTCTTCTCTTCGGCGTAGCCGACGATCTTCTTGAGGGCCTCGACCGCGTTTTCGATGCCGACGTCGTCGGGAATCCCCCGGCGATTACCACTGAACGAAATCACGTTCGGGAATCCGGCCTCCGAGGTCGCGTCGATGGTCTCTCGCAACTTGGCCAGGCACATGTCGTGGTACTTCTTGTCCGCCAGGCCGTCCGTCAACGGGTGACTGTTCACCATCGACACCACCAGCCCGTATTTCTTCACGATCGCGAACGCATCCGGTCCCAGCAGGTCGATGGCCTTGAGGCCCAGCTTCTGGCAGACCTGGCACAGTTCGTCGAGCGACCATTTGCCATAGCACCACTGGCTCACGGACTGGTTGATCCGGCCCTTGGTCGCGACGCGCTCGATCTTGTCGATCTCGATGGCTCCGGCGGTCCCGGCCAGTTGGGTCGCAACGGTCCCGGCCGCAAGCAGCGACGCATTGCGAATCAAGTTTCTGCGTGTCATCTGGTTGCCCTTCATCGGTCTTCTCCTTCTACGTTGGAATGTGCAGACGTACGAGCATCCGCGTTCAGACCTTGACTCGTTCCTTGAGGGAACTGACGAGTTCGATCACCTTCTGTGGCGTCTCCTCGATCCGGGTCTTGCGGCTGTCTTTCTCGGCCCGCAGCTTGACTTCGACGTTGCCCTCGACGACGGACTTCTTGCCGACCGTCACACGGATTGGGATGCCGATCAGGTCGGCGTCCTTGAACTTGATGCCGCCTCGCAGGTCACGGTCGTCCAGGAGCACTTCGACCCCTGCGTCCGTTAGCTTGCGATACAACTCACTGGCCACGCGGACGACATCGGCATCGTCCTGGTTCACCGGCGTGACGATCACCTCGAACGGCGCGATCGAGATCGGCCAGACGATGCCGTTCTCGTCGTTGTACAGCTCGATCGCGGAGGCCAGGATGCGGTTGATCCCGATGCCATAGCAACCCATCAGGCAGGGGTGCAGATCGCCCGCTTCGTCCTTGAAGTTGGCCCCCAGCTTCTGGCTGTACTTGGTGCCCAGCTTGAAGACCTGGCCCACCTCGATCCCTTTCTTGAACTGGACCGGGACGCCATTGTGCGTGTCGCCCGGCACCGCGAGACGGACGTCGGTTACGATCACATTCTCGCCCGCCAGCGGGAAATCCCGGCCGGGGACGACGTTGCGGGTGTGATAATCGGTCTTATTGGCTCCAGTGACGCCCACCGCCATCGCGGCCACCGCGTGGTCGATAATCATCTTGGACACCCGGCCGGCCAACCCCACGGGACCGGCAAATCCCACGTTTGCCCCGGTCGCTTCGCGAATCGCCTCTTCCTTGGCGAGCTCCACGTGCGCGCCACCGACGGCCTGCGTGAGCTTCTCGGGGTTGATTTCGTGATCGCCTCGCACAAGGGCGGCGACGATCTTGCCGCCGGCGTCGAAGATGAGGGTCTTCATCATGTCCTTCGGCTGCGTCTTGAGGAAGGCACAGACTGCCTCGATACTGCCGGTGCCCGGCGTGTGCACGTCTTCAGGGGCCGCGACCTGGCCGGACGCCGCCTGCTTGGGAGCTGGATCAACAGAGGCCTTCTCCAGGTTCGCGGCGTAGGAGCCGTCGGCGGTGTAGACGATGGTGTCTTCGCCGGACTCGCAGGGGATCGTGAATTGGTGGGAGCCGGTGCCGCCCATCTCGCCGGATTCCGCCTCGACGATGACATACTCCAGGCCGCAACGCTTGAAGACCCGGCAGTATGCGTCGTACATCGCCATATACGATTTGTGCAGGCTCTCGGGCGTCGCGTCGAAGCTGTACGCGTCCTTCATGATGAACTCGCGGGACCGCAAGGCGCCGAACCGCGGCCGGAACTCGTCGCGGAACTTCGGAGTGATCTGGTAGAGGTTGATGGGCAGTTGCTTGTAGGAGTTGATCTCGCCGGCCGCGAGGGAGGTGAACACCTCCTCCGCGGTCGGGCCCAGCACGTTCCATCGTTCGTGGCGATCCTTGAGACGGAACATGGTCTCGCCATAGTCCACAGCCCGGCCGGTCTGTTCCCAGAGTTCCAGCGGTTGCAGGCAGGGCACGAGAATCTCCTGTGCCCCGGCCCGGTCCATCTCCTGGCGGACGATCTCGATGATCTTCTTGAGCACCCGCCAGCCCAGGGGCAGATAGGTATACGTGCCGCTGGCGACCTTGCGGGCCAGGCCCGCGCGGATCATCAACTGATGGCTGGTGATCTCGGCCTCCGCAGGGACCTCCTTCACCGTCGGTATGAACATCTGGCTATATCGCATGTACCTCATTCTCCTTTGCCCAACGCGCCGCTCCGGCGCGAAGCGGCGCGGCGAACCGGGGCGGGGCCTGTCATGAACCACCTAAACTCCGAAAGAGCCAACCTTTATAGCCGAACCGGCCCCGCGTTGCAAGCATCGAAATTCCCCCTTGGGGAATGGGACCTGCTCTGGTAGAATACGGGCCAGGAGGGACTGAAGGGTTGGTGGCCCTGCGTGGGCACGGATATCGACGCGCCGTACGGCGTCCGTCATGGTATCACCTTGATCGGGGAGAAGACTTCGATGATGCAACGAGACTCATCGCGATGGGACCCCTTGTGCACTGTCATTTCTGCGCCCTTGCGGGGACTGAAATTGGGTCTGCCGCGGTCCGTGCTGGTCCTCGCATTTGCTTGTCTGGCATTCTGTCTACCCCCGGCGGTTGCGTTGGCGGAGGGCAGCGGGGGCGATGCCCATTCGGCCCGGGCGCATGTCGCCGAGTCGGCCCCCGGCGGCTCGGCTGAGAAACTGCTGATTCTGTACAACGAGTTCATGCGGGGAGGAGGCAACGGCCTGTCCGGCGCCTCCGTAAGCGAGCTATCCGTCGAAGACTACGCCAAGCTCAAGGCTTTCGTGCAGTCGATCTACACGGAGGCAGCCAGAGACGGCGGCAGCGCACACAAGAAAGTGGCCCTGCTGATCTCCCACGCGCTGGACGAATCGGCGACGAGCCAGGCGTTCAACGCGGGCGGCTATGAGCACCGCCAGATCAGCGACGCCATGAGCGTTCTGATGGCCCAGGCGCGCGACCGCATGATCGAGGAAGCGATTGTGGATGTGCTGGAAAAACATCGGGCCGAGGGCTGGGAAGTGGCTCGCAGCGACAGCGGCAATCCCAAGAGCGGGATGCGTAGCGATTTGGACCAGACTTTCTATGTCTTCAAGCGGGACCCGGAATCGGGGGCTCTCGTCCGCGACGAGTCCCTGGACTCGGTGTTCATCGACCAGTTGAAACAGACCTGGGACGGCAAGTTCGGCGATCTGCGGCTGGACATGCTGGACGTGGTCTCGATCGAGGGCCGGGGCCGGTTCCCGGACCCCCGGGCCTTCTCGGTCCACGAGTTCGGTCCCGCCTATCTCGGGACCATCGCGGAACTTCGCAATATCGAGGGCGCCTACACCACCTACGGCGCGGTCCTCCAGCAGGTCCAGAAGAGACAACTCCAGGCCCTGCAGAATCCTGACAGCGTCCGGGTGTGGCAGCAGTATGGGCGGCTCGACGATACTCCCGAGGGCGAACTGGGCAAGCTGACGAATCCCGATCTTGACCTGGCGATGCGGTCGGTCTTCTACGCGACGCCGGAATTGCTGCCCGACAGCGCCTTCGGAGCTGCGGTCGCGAACTACTTCGAGCTCCAGCACTACATGAACGCCGCCAAGTTCAACACGAAGTACCACCTGCGGACCTTCGACGATTCGCTGTTCAGCCGGTTCCTGATGGACAACTTCCAGCGGATGAAGGACAAGGTGGACTACCTCGACATGAACTCCAACCAGCGGAACGCCTTCGGCGAGGAGATGCTCAAACGGCTGTTCCCGGGCGACGCTCCCGAGGTAGCCGCCAAACGCCGGGCGCACCTGCTGGCCCTGGAGGTCTCTCGCGACATGCGGCTGGAGCACGTGGCCGAGAAGCCTGAGGACCTGATGAAGGTCGAGGCCTACCGCAAGAACGGCTCGGTGCCCACGGACGACCTCCAGAAGAAGGCCCTCATGTTCGACTCGCTCACCAGGGAGTTGTTCGGCGACAAGTACAAGCCCCAGGAGACGGGCGAGCTTGCCCAGCAGCGCCTCAAGTCACAGGTCGAGGCCGCGGAGGCCTACCACCGCAAACTCGCCAGTGAGTTCTGCCTGGAGAGCATCCACAATACCGGCGCGGACAACTTCAAGCTCCTGATGAACCCCGATCTGGCGGACCGGTGCCGCTACCTGCTTGATGTTGAGCCCGGCAAGTGGCCCGAGGTCAAGGCCAACCTCGTCGAGAGCTCCAAGATGACCATGTTGTTCGCCATCTATGACCTGGGCATGGTGGATGGCGCGCGGATGCTCCAGCGGTTGGACATCGAGCTTCCGGGCAACCGCTGGCAGTTGTTCAAGCTGTATGCCGAGGCCCAGTTCATGCCGATCCGGGCTGCCATCGCCAATCCGGATGCCTACATGAGGGCGTACAAGCCCAAACTGGACGCACTCGCCGGCCAGGTCAAGTTCTACTTCCTGGACCAGTTGGGCTACGAGCGTGTCGGGGAGGCGGAAGTCGCCCACGCGGCCCTGGCCGAGCAGAAACTCGTCTGGAACTGGCGGAAGGTGGCCCGCAGCATGTTCTGGGATGTGGGAACCGTCAGCTCGCTCGGGCAGGTTGCAGAGGTCTATTTCGTCTCCAAGGGCGACATGCAGATGGTGGCGGAGAAGATCCTCGACGAGATGTTTCTCTCTATTCCCATCCTGGGGCAGGCGGAGAACGTCCGCCGGGGTGGCGTCGAGAGCGCGGTGCTCGTCGGGGCAGCCATCTACTTCCCGCCCGTCGCCAAGATCATGGTGGCCTATACGATCGGTCAGTCTATGTACACGATCTACCAGGTGGAAGCGGGAATCCCGACGCAGGGGAACATCGAGGACGCGGTCTATCGCGGTTTTGCGGGTCCCGAGACGGTTGCCTACGGCGAGATCGGCAAGGCACCTCCCATCTTCAACGATTCCGACTATGCTCGGCTTGAGCAGCTTGAGAAGGAGTTGGCGCAGGCCAGGGGAGCGATCCCTTCGCCTCCGATGTATAACCGCGATCCTGCCCTGAGGGCGATTGCCTACGCGGAGTATCGCAAGAAGCGGGACGAAGCGCAAAAGAGGTACGACGAGGTCGAAGCCCGTCTCAAGCCCCAGATCGACCAGTTGCGGGCAAGAAAGATCGAGTTCGAGCAGTATCGCGATGGCACGTGGGCCGGCGGCTACTTCACGGAGGCCGGGGCGGTGAAGCAGCAACAGTGGATGAGCGCATCGCTGCTCGATCCGGTGCCGCCGATCTACGCGTTCATGACGGACGGCGTCGTGGACTTCCGCGTGGACTACGAGCCTGCGAAAGGGGAGGCGCGACTGGCCGAGCTGGAACGGATCATCAGCATCTCCGACAGCATTGAGGAACAGGTGAACGCGTCGGCCGAGCGGACGGAACTGAATCTGCTCAGGGATCGCTACGAGCGGGCCCAACGATACCTGGAACGGTCCAAAACCAGGCGGGAACTGGCCTATCGGATCAAGCGGGACAGCTTGTTCCGCTGGTGCCAGGAGAATCGAATCGAGATCGACAAATACGTGGACGACTTCCTTGCCAGGAACGGCAAGACTCTGTTCGATGAACTTGAAGAGATCGGTCTTGTGACCCGATACGAACGTGGGCTCACCCGGTACGACGGTTACAGCGACCCGGTAGCCGAGGCGGCGGTCGAGGCCGCGATGAATCGCATCTCTCCTTCGACCGCCGCGAATCTCAAACAGAGGATGCTGGAGGACTGGGAGCGAAGCCGGGACTTGATCGCTACGTACCTGCAGAATGAAAAGGGACGTGAAGAGAAGAACAGGGAGAACGTCGAGAAGGCCAAGGACCTGTTCATGAACGAGGCCTTCGGCCTGGCGGCGGCCAAGCTCAAGGACGACAAGGCGTTCATGGACTACATCACAGCCATGCGATTCTCCGCGGTCAAGCGGATGAAACCGACGGTGCGGGGAACGCTCTTCAAGATCGCCCGCAACGGGGAGGACTTCAGGAAAGGCAAAGCCGGCGAGCCCATCAGCGAGCAATTCGAGTTGGACGCCGCAGTGGATATCTTCGCCGACGACACGCTGTATCTGCGGCCATACAAGGTCAAGACGAGCGTCCTGAAAGCGAGCGACCGGGCGTCGCCGAACGTCGGCCTGATGGAAGATGCGCGTGCGGAGATCGAAGCGATACGGGCCGAGCATGCTGAGGAGATTGAGAAGGGTGCGGGCTTGATCGGGATCGTGAGCGTCTATGCCAGCGGGATCGCCAATGTGGAAGGGGCATTGCCCCAGACGCTCGATGGGCTCCCGGGTTTCGAAGGCGGCCGACCTGCGACCGGCGAGGTGCTCATCGGACAGCAGGTGGGTTTCGTGCCTGTCAAATCGATCACGGTCAAAGTCGATCCGATCCGCATCCGGGTGCTGGACCAAGCGGGCAATCCCATCGTGGGACAGAAGGACATGGTGACCGTGGACGGCAACGATGTCTACGTTGCCGACGCGGAATACTGGACGACGCGGGAGTTCAGGACCTACGGGGAGAAGCTTGAGATCGCTGTTCGGTACAAGCTCCCGGACGGCCGGGAGCTGACTGCAAGCGCTCAGTACGGGGTCGACGACGTGGAGAACTGGCTCGATCCGCAGCTGCCTGCCGAGCCGATCACGCTGCGTCTGCCGGTCTTCGTGGCCGGTAGCTTCCGGCTCAAGGGCGTCGTCAGTGCGCAGAAGCCGGACGCCGAGAGTCCCTACCCAGGCTACGCGACCATCCGCAATGAGCCGTTCGGCATCGATAAGGGCACCTACATCCCTGGCGGCGAGCTGCGGACCAGCGTTCTCGGTGATGCCGTCGCGGCGGCCTTCGGACGCGATGCTGCGGATACTCCACGAGATGGGTCCTTTGATGTCTCAGTCAATGCGCCCGTCATGGCGGGCGACCAGGCCACACTGTCGTTCGAGGGCAGCACGAGCAAGCACTTCTTCAGTGCAGTTCAATCAGCTTCGCTTCCCGCGACGCCCGGAGTCGTGGACGTCGGGCAGGTCGTGCTGAAGGTTGACAACTCGCCCGTCAGAGTGCCGGCGTGGAACGAGCAGAATCCGCCGGATTTCAAAGCGTATGCCGGTCAGCTCTCCGGCGTGCATCTGCGCGGCCGGCCCAAGCTCGGCAAGCCCTCGCCCGAAGAGCGTCTCCAGTACAAGCTCAGCAAGACGGAACCCGGCGCCGGGTCGTTGGTGCCCAAAGGCTCCGAGGTGTCTGTCGTTCTGCACGACAAGTACGCCAGAAAAGTCCCGAACGTCGTCGGACTCAAGGTCGATCAAGCGAAGGAGTTCCTGGGTGATCAGGGTTTCACGGCACAGGATTCCCAGGGGGAGAACGCCCCGTCCCGGCAGAAAGAGTCCACCGTGATTTCCCAATCGGTTGCGCCCGGCGAGGAGCATCGGCCGGATGAGCCGATCCGGTTGGTGGTCTATGCGCCGTATGTTCCGAGTTGCGTCGTGCCGAAGCTGGCGGGCATGACCGAGCAGGACGCCAGGGAAGCCGTCGAAAAGGCGAAATTGACCATCGAAGTTGTGGATCGCGCCATGGCAACTGCCAAGCGCGAAGAGCGGGGACTGACGTACAAACAGGAGCCGATTCCGGGGACGAGGGCTGAGGAAGGCGAGAAGGTCAAGGTCTGGCTCTATGCGGGGGGCGAGCAGCAGGAACCGGCGCCGTCAGGCCCATTCTATGCGGTGTTTCAGATCTATACGCCGGACTTCGACAAGAGCAACGTGCCGAAGTTTCGCAAGAAGGCGGAAGGGGAGAGCGACGAATCCTACCGTGCCGCGGCGCTCCAGTATGCGGATACGCTGCCGATTGATCGCATCGTGTTCTCGCCGGTGGATGCCGGCAAGTCCGTGCTGCCTATGCATGTGAGCCGGGAGGCCCTCCAGAGGTACCCGCGAGGCGAGTTCCAGCCGGGGGCCAAGTTCGCATGCAAGTTCTCCGTGTCCGGCAAGAACCGGGAGGGCAGCGTCCTGCAGTTCTCCGGGACGCTGCTGCTCGGTGTCTTCGGGACCTACGAGGACATGAATCAGATGCTCGCGGCGCACCCCGTTCTGGAGACACAGAAGAACCTGCAAGCTCTGGCCTTCACAAGGGCCGACGGGACCGCCGACCTGAAAGACGAGAGGTCGCAGGGCCGGCTCGGACCGCTCACGAAGGACTGGACGGCCGCAGACAGGAAAGAAACGGTGCGGTTCTTCGTGCAGATTGCCTCGATGATCACCTGCTATGTCGCGACCGTGGCCTACGAAGGGCCCATGGCGGATGAGGTAGTGCTGTTGCGGGAGTTCCGAGACCGAGTCATGACGCAGACACCGGCAGGCCGGCGTCTGATCGAGTTGTACTATGAATACGGCCCCGGCCTGGCCCTGTCGGCGATGGAGCATCCGACGCTGCGGATGGGCCTCAAGGTGGGTATCGACGGCGCGGTTGCAGTCCTGCAACGGACCGACTGGAACGATCCTCTGGCCAGGATGGCGCTGGAGTGTGCCATGTCGCGGCTTGCCGCCGCCCTGTCGGCCCTCCTGCCGGAGAAGGAATCTGCGTTCGACGAATTCCGCGAAGCTTACATTCGACAGGAGAAGATGCCGTCGGGCATTGGCATCGGGAGCTTCGAGCCATGAGAAACGTACGCTCGAGTCTGGGGTATTCTATCGTTCTTGCCACGACTATTGTAGTCATCGTGTGCGGCTCTGCCGCTAAGGCAGTGGAACTATCGGGCGTTGTGCAGCAGGTGATGGGTGAGAGGATCGCCATTCGAATCGCCCCCGACCTGCTGCCCAATCCCGGCGACAGGGTGGAAGTGCTCAACACCGTTCCGGACCTCGGCGACATTGCGCTGGACTGTGAGTGGCAGGTCGAAAGTGTCCAGGGGGATGTCGTCCTGGCTGTGACGCAGGACAAGTCGCGGGCGACTGCCCAGCCGGACTACAAGGCCGTGATCTACTCGCCCAACCCCCGGCGGATCGGTCTGCCGACGACCGAGGGGAAGCCGGGGATCAAGGAACCACCTGCCGACTCCAAGACCCCGGACAAAACGCCGCCTGTCGTCGCTGGTGTCAAAGGTGACGACAAGGAGCGTTCGGTTGCCCCTTCAGATGACAAACAGCCAACCGGTGATGTGCCGGATGGAATGGTTCTGATGGATAAAGGACTGTTCGGGGATGGCACGGCTGTCCCGGAATCTACGCCGTCATTTGATGAATGGCTCAAGAGCGAGGAAGGTCGCAAGGCTGCTGAGGCAGCGACGGACAAGGGGACGGTCAGGGACGACGGGTCCTCCCAGGTAATTCTCGACGGATTCGAGGAGCCGCCGCCCGCCGCCGGTGGTGTTACGCTTGACGATTTCGTGCGGGTGAACCAGGGGGTATCTGACCCGGACGAATTCTCGCGGCAGTTGGTGATCCCTCCAGGTCTTGAGACTCAGGAGCCCTGGGTAACCCAGTGGCAGGCATACAATGTTCTCGTGGATTTCCCCGAAGGGGGACGGGCCGGGCTGTATGTGGATGCTGTTCGCTGCGGCCAAGCGAATCCGAGTCCCGGACGTGGCGGAATCCTGTATTTGCACCCGCGGTCGATTACTGAATCGGCGGGGCTCACGCATTCGGTGATTCTGAACGGTCCTTCCCCTGTGTTGAGGTTAGGCGTGTGCGGCAATCGTGATCCGGATGGCGACTGGCTGCTGGTCGTCAACGTGGACGGCGCCCGGCTGGGGGCGGAGAGGCTCATACGCGGCTCCGATGGCTGGCAGGACCTTGCCTACGATCTGTCCGGCTTCTCCACGGGCGAGCCCATCCTGATTTGTATCGAGACACACGCCGATGACTGGCAACGCGATTATGCCTTCATCGATTACATCCAGGTCGAGGACGAGGCTGGGGTTGTGCCTCAGGCCGAACCGGTCGGGGCATGTGTCGTGCGGGTGGTCGTGGAAGACCGTTTCGATTCAGAGAACGGCGGGACAGGGCGGATCGGCTACGAGGGCTTTGAGAACTGGTACGTCCGAGGCGGTGACGTGGACCTCGTGGGCCGTGGCCTGCGGGATGCGCATCCGAATCACGGCCTCTACGTGGACATGGACGGCGGCGGATACACCGCCGGGACGCTGCAATCGAAGGGGGCCTATCGACTCAGCCCCGGCCTCTACAGGCTCCAGTTCGACCTCGCAGGCGATCCCGAGCGAACGCGGAACTCAATGACCGTGAGCTTGGGCAAGCTCTACAGCGAGTCGTTCACACTGGAGGCGAAGGAGCCGTTTCAGACGATCAGTCGGGAGATTCCCGTCATCAAGACAGTCAATGCCTCGCTGGTCTTCAAGCAGGCCGGCCGCGACCGGGGCGGGCTCCTGCTCGACAATGTCTCCCTGGCGGTCATTTCCTATCCGAGCGCAGGTTTTCTTCCGGCGCGTCGGACCGCCTATCTGGGCGTCCGCGTGACAAAGCACGTCGGAGTCGGCTTTGCTATTGTCGATGTGACCGCGGGAGGCCCGGCGGAACTTACCGGCCTGCAAAAGGGGGACTTGATTCTGCTGGTCGATGGGGGTACCTTGGCCGACGCAGACATGGGCGAAAGCCAGTTTGCAGAGATGGTGGCCAGTCTGCCTTGCGACCAGCCTGTCCGTCTGACGATTCAGCGGGATGGGAAACTGCTCGATATCTGGGCGCGGCCCAAGCCAAAGGAGTGACAGAGCGTGCTGAGCGGAATCGACTACTTCGTTGTGATTGCCTATCTCGTGGGGATCACGGTTCTGGGCCTGTACTTCGCGCGGTTCGTACGCTCGGCGGATGATTTCTTCCTGTGCGGCAAGTCGCTGCCGTTCTGGGCGGTCGGTATGTCCATCGTGGCGACCGACATCAGCGCGATGGACTTTGTGGGCGTCTCAGGACAGTCTTATCGCTTCGGGGTGGCCGCCGGGAATTTCGATTGGCTGGGCTCGATCCCGGCCATGCTGCTGGCGGCGTTCATTTTCATCCCCTATTTCTGGAAAGCGGGCGTCTACACAATCCCGGAGTATCTGGGTCGGCGGTACAACGACTACGTCCGCGGCGTGGCGTCACTGGCCTGGGTCATCTTCTTCGCCTTGGATCTGGGCGTCCTGTTCTGGGCTGCGGCGGTCATGTTCGAGCCGCTGATGGGCTGGGAGCCCTGGTTCTCCATCATCGTCACGGCGGCTGTCGTCGGCCTCTACACGTTCTTTGGTGGACTGACCGCGGTGGTGATGACGGATGTCGTTCAGATGATTATTATGTTTGTGGGCGGGGCGACCGTCGTGGTCGTCGGGCTCTATCAGGCCGGAGGCTGGGGCGGCTTGACGGACAAGATCTCCGCCTTGGGCGATGCCTACCAGCACCATTTTGAAGTGATTCAGCCCATGGACAGACAAACACCCTACCCTTGGACAGGTATTCTCTTCGGATTGACGTTCGTCATGTCCAATGCCTACATGATCGGCAACCAAGCCATCGTGCAGAGGTGTCTGGCGACAAAGAGCGTCTGGCACGCCAAGGCGAGCATGCTGACCGGCGCGTTCTTCAAGATGTTCATCCCAGTGCTCGTGATGTTTCCAGGAATGATTGCGTTGGCCACACTGCCTGCTATGAAGGACGGCGATCAGGCGTTTCCCACGCTCGTAAAGACCCTTTTGCCGCCCGGACTGCGAGGGCTCCTGTTTGCCGGGTTTCTCGCCGGCCTGATGTCCACGATCGATTCGATCCTGAATTCCACGGCAACCCTGTGGACCAAAGACGTTTACGAGAGGTTCCTCAGAAAAGGGGCGAGTGATCGACATTACATGGTCGTGGGACAATTGACGACGGTCGTTTTGCTGGTATTTGGCGTGTTGACGTCGCCTCTGAGCAAGTACTTTGAAAATGGCATGTATGTGGCCATCCAGACGTTCCTTTCGTTCTTACAGGGGCCGGCCTTCTCCGTCATCCTGCTGGGCATGTTCTGGCCGCGTGCCACGCAGTGGGGCGGCTTGGTGGGCTTGGTGGGGGGAATCAGCGTCTCGCTTCTGCTCAACGTTTTGGTCCTGATTGACGCCAGCCCCTTCACCATCCAAGACCCGTTCCTGTACGTCTCCTGGTGGTCATTCGTCGCGGGAGTGCTGCTCAACGTGACGACGAGCCTGTTGACGAAACGACACCCCGAGGAGCGATTGAAGGGTCTCGTGTGCCGGCTCCCCAGGGACCTCAAGGGCAGTTGTGAGGTGACAACATGCTGAACTTCGACTGGCTCAAAGATGTCTCCCCGGCGGCGGCAAAATGGGTCTTTCTGAGTCTGTTCATCCTTTCCGGGCTGCTCGTGATGCTGATCCCCAAGGCCTACATCTACGAGGGGATCAAGGACCCTCGCTGGTGGCACAACCTCAAGCTCTGGGCGCTGGGCGTTCTGGCCATTATTTTCACCATCTACTCCATCTTCTGAGAGGAACGGCCGATGGCGGCGATTGACAATCAGGATGAAGCCAGAACGCTTCACGATTCGCAGATCTACAAGGCCCTTGGCGCGTTCCTGCTGTTCTTCGCCCTGGTGGTGCTCGTGTCCATCTTCTTCACCGACACGGGCATCGGCAGGCTGACAAACCTGGGCGCGGGAGCCGTCATCGGCGGGATCGGAGCCGTCATGTTGCTGAAGGGACTCAAGGCCGGCCCAAAGCATTCTTAGTGTGGGCCCAGCCCCACCCTACACGAGCGTTTCCGCGTTGTCGTAGATCTTTCGGATTGCCTCGACGATCAAGTCCATGTCGGCCTTCGTTCCCATCAGGACCTTGTGATGGAAACAGACCGATTCCTGCTCGCGGACCCGATGACACACGGGCAGCTTGAATCGGGCCGGGTCGATCCGTTTCCAGTGCTTCTCCGTCAGCCTGTATCGGCAGGGCTTCGTGTGGGGCATGTATAAGGAGCACGCGTTCAGCGGCTTGTAGCTGGGATCGACCGCACAGCCCAACTCCGCCGCCAGGGCCTCGCGGAACCGGCCCACCGGCAGGTCTTTGAACTGCTCCTGCCTGTATCGGAAGGAGAAGTTGTAGTATGCCTCGGCGGTCTCCCGTTTGTCGCGACGCATCGGTGTGATGCCGGACAGTTGCGAGAGCTGCGAGTTCAGGTAGATGGCGTTCTTGTCCCGCACCTTGTTCTGGGCGGGCAGCCGGCGCAGGGCTTCGAAGAGCAGGGCGGCCTGGAAATCGGTCAGGCGGTAGTTGCCCGACTGGATGAAATTGCCTTCGTCAATGTAGACTCCCTCGCCCTTGTCGGCGTCCGTCTCCGGCTCGGGCCTCCTGCCGCAGTTGCGAAGCGCGTCCAAACGCTCGTACAGCGACGGATCACTGGTCGTCAGGGCGCCGCCCTCGCCGGCTGTCATCAGCTTGGAGAGCTGGAAACTGAAGCTGCCGATATCCCCAATGCTGCCTGCTTTCCGCCCTTTCCATTCGCCGCCGTGCTTGTGGGCGCAGTCTTCGATCACTCTGAGGCTGTGCCTGCGTGCGATGTCCGAAATGGCGTCCATGTCCGCGAAACAGCCGTAGAGATGCACCGGGATGATCGCCTTCGTCCTGGGCGTGATGGCCGCTTCGACCTTGGCCGGGTCGATGCACCATGTGTCTTCGGCTATGTCCACGAGGATGGGAATCGCGTTGATGTCCAGGGCCGCTGCGGCCGTCGCCTGCCAGGTCAGACCGGGAACGATCACCTCATCGCCACATCCGACCCCGCAGGCCTCCAAGGCCAACTGGAGTGTGACGGTCCCGTTCGCAATCGACAGCGCGTACTTTGTCCCGGTGAATCGGGCGAAAGCTTTGTTGAATTGTCTCTCACGCGGGCCGTTGTAGGACCAGACGCCGCTGCGTAGCACGCCCAGCAGGGCTTTCTCCTCCCGCTTGTCCCAGACGGGCCATTTCGGCCATGGATTGCTTCGCGTATCCCGTATCGGCGTACCACCCTTGAGGGCCAATCGGCTCATCGTCGTACTCCTTCATCTGTGGCAATCCTGTATGCGGACAGCTTACCCGGAATGTTGCGTCATTTCAATGATCCAGCAATTGTTGTTGAACTGGGCCGGCGCGTTCTATACCATCGGACGGCGATGTCTCGACAGCACAGAATCTTGGCTACAGGGTGGTCGATCTGCAGTTCGGCCGAGGATCGGTCCGGCGGCGAAGAGATCTCGCGACCCGGATTCGTCGCGAGCGGCTGGATACCGGCGTCTGTGCCGTCCACCGTTCTGGCGTCGCTGGTCGCGGCCGGCGTATATGAGGACCCATACGTTGGGATGAACCTGGCGAAGATCCCCCAGGAGCCGTTTCTCGGGCCCTGGTGGTATCGGACGGTGTTCTTTCTGTCCGGCGAGGAGGCTGCGAGGAGCGTCCTGCTGGAATTCGACGGGATCAACTACGCGGCCGACATTTGGCTCAACGGCTGCTCCATCACCGGGGCCGACCAGCCGAAGGGGGCATTCCGGCGGTTCCAGTACGATGTCTCCAACCTGGTTGTCGCGGGCGAGAATGTCCTGGCCGTGGCGGTGACGCCGCCAAGGCCGGGGGATTTCTCGACGGGTTTCGTGGACTGGAATCCTCCGCCGCCGGATCGGAACATGGGTCTCTTTCGTCCGGTGCGATTGCGCTTGTGCTGCGATGTGTCGATTGAGAATCCCTGTGTCCGGACACAACTCGACTTGAGCACACTGGAGGAGGCACATCTGACGGTCTCAGCGGAACTCGTCAACCATAGCGACACCGCGATCTCCGGGGCCCTCGACGGGGTCATCGAAGGGATTCACTTCCGGCGGGAGGTGCGGTTGCAGCCAGGCGGGACGGCGACGGTCACCCTGACGGCGGACGAGTATCCGCAGCTTCGGTTGACCAACCCGCGGATCTGGTGGCCGCACGATCTGGGCAAACCTGAGTTGTATGAGCTTGAGCTTCGGTTTCTTGTCGGTTCAGAGGTTTCCGACACGCGGTCCGTTCGGTTTGGGGTCCGCGAGGTAGGGGACTACCGCACGGCCGAGGGGCACCGTGGGTTCAGGGTCAACGGCAGGGAGGTGCTGATCCGCGGCGCGGGTTGGACGGACGACCTGCTGCTGGCGGATACCGCGGAAACCATCGCGGCCGAGCTGCAATACGTCAGGCACATGAACCTCAACTGCATTCGTTGCGAGGGCGTCTGGGGCAAGGACCAGACTCTCTACGACCTCTGCGACGAGTACGGCATTCTGGTGATGGTCGGCTGGAGCTGCCACTGGGAGCACGAGCAGTATCTTGGCAAACCGGCGGACGACCTCTATGGCGGCGTGAGCTCGCCCGAGGATATCGAGTTGGTCAGCCGGTCCTGGCGGGATCAGCTCCTGTGGCTGAGGAACCACCCGAGCATCCTCGCTTGGGCGGTTGCCAGCGACAAGCTGCCCGCGCCTGAGTTGGAGCGACGGTACATCGACACCTTCCGCGAGTGCGACCCAACGCGTCCGTACGTGGCCTCCACGGGCGGCGTCGGCAGCGAGCAGCGGATCATCTGCCGGCAGGAACTGGTCAGCGAGGTCAGCGGCAACTCCGGTCTCAAGATGCTCGGACCCTACGAGTATACGCCCCCGATCTATTGGTACACCGATACGAAGCGGGGCGGGGCGTATGGCTTCAATACCGAGACCTCGCCCGGCGCCGTGGTCCCCACGCTCGAAAGCCTCAAGAAGATGCTCCCGGCCGATCACCTGTGGCCTATCGACGAGTGGTGGCACTTCCATTGCGGCCTGAACGAATTCACGACGCTGGACTGCTTCCGAGAGGCCATCCGTCGGCGGTATGGCGAAGCGAGCAGCGTGGAGGAGTTCGCCCTCAAGGCCCAGACGCTTAACTTTGAGCTGGTTCGACCGATGTTCGAGGCCTTTCGAGTCAACCATGGCCGGGCGACCGGCGTTATCCAGTGGATGCTCAACGCGGCTTGGCCCAAGATGTACTGGCAACTCTACGACTGGTTCCTGATGCCCACCGGCGCGTTCTATGGCACCAAGAAGGCCTGTGAGCCGCTGCAGCTCGTCTACGATTACGGCGACGCGAGCGTCCGTCTGGTGCACGATAGCCAGCGGGACACGAAGGAACTCGTCGCGGACATGCGCGTTTATGACATCGAGTCCAGGCTGTTCCTCGCCGCTCGTCTCCCAATCACTTCGAGCAAAGTCTTCGAGCTTCCACGATTCCGGACGATCACCACGACCTACTTCCTCTCTCTCGGGTTGTCCGATTACAACGGCGATGTCCTCGCGAACAATTTCTACTGGTTGTCCACACGGCCCGATGTCCTCGACTACGAGACGAAAGTCAAACCCTGGGAGTACTACACGCCCACCAGGGAATACGCCGATTTGACCGGCCTCAATTCCTTGCCCCCGGCGGATGTTGACGTGCAGTGCCGAATCGACGAGTCGGGCAAGCTCGTCGTCGATCTGACAAGCCACAGCGACACGATTGCGTTCTTCATTGAGTTGCTTTTGATTGATGAAAGCACGGGCGAACCCGTTGTGCCCATCTTCTGGCAGGACAACTACGTGAGCCTTCTACCGAGAGGAACGATGGGAATCACAGGCATGTGTCCGAATGTGGCCCGAGAGCCGGTTCTGGTCATCCGTGGCTGGAACATCACACCCCAGCGATTCTGTCTCACTCCCGGATGACACCGAGATAGCGGCCCAGCCAGTAGGGCAGCAGGTAGATGTCGCCGCTGTATTCCTCGCGACCGCCGTCGCCGCCATCGAGATGGAAGGTGTTCCCGTTGAATTTGGTCATAGGCCGCTCGTCGGGGGGCAGCACGACCTTGGTGGTCTGCTCGCGGAAGTTGGAGGGGAGGAAGTCCAGGTCCTCGCGCCGGCTGTTCTGCACGGCCCAACTGATCGTGTCCAGAGGGAACTGCTGGAGGGTCCAGATGGATTCCGCGAGGTCGAAGTCCTCGGCTCCGGTCGCGGCGTAGAGGAAGTCCCAGAGCGGGTTCTTCTCGGGTCTCTCGATTTCCCAATGGTCCCGAATCGCCTCGCGGTACTTCTCTCGCAACGCGGGCGTGAACGCATACCGATACAGGTTCCAGTAGCTCAGGAACGCCAGCTCATCATCCGAATGGTTCCACTCCGTGGTCAGATCGATCCCGGGGACCTGCCCCAGCTCCTTCATCGGGATCATGATGTTGTCGAGATAGCCGTGTTGCTCCATCAGCTCGAAGGCTTTCTGTCGATAGATCTCCTTGCCTGTGAAGTGATAGGCCGTCTGGAGGAACGCGATGATCTCGACAGAGTTCAATCGTCGATCGCCGACTTGGCGGGGGAACTGGTTGACATACTCGGGATTCCAGCGACCCCACAGGGTCGGCTTGCCGTCGTAATCGACCAGGTACCAGTTGTGCCGGATGATGTGGTCCATGATGGCGTCGATGAGCGCGACGGCCCGCTTCTTCCAGGCTTCGTCCGGCGCGACCTCCGCGAAGATCGCGTAAGCGAAGAAGTGCCCCACGATTTCATCGCTGCTGGTGGTGCCTTTCCACGACCAGAGGCCATCGGGCGTATTGTGCCAGTGCTGCTTGTCGGCCACCTGGTACCCGGCCCGCTCGAAGGACCTCGCGGGGAAGCCCTCGATTCCGGTAATGTGGCACAGTCGCTCCATCGCTTCGAACGATTCGTAGCAGTTCCGCAGTGCCTCGTCGGACTTCGTCACGGCGTAGCGGAACAGCTCGTCGGCCAGGTACATCGCGGTCCAGAGCCCGTCGTTGTCCTGATCGACGAGCGTTCCCGTCGAGAGGTCGCCGGGTGTGCTCATCTCGAAGGCACTGTTGAACCCGAAACGGATGTGCCTTTGCCGGGTCAGGCGGTCGAAGTGCTCGGCCTTCTGGGCGAGCGTCATCTCGCGGAAATGGATGATGTTCAGGCCGCGTTGCGAGAGAATCAGGACGGAACCGTTGGAGCCGGGCCAGATGTCGATGACCGCATCGTCAAGCAGCCACCGCCTGGAAGCACAGTAATCGATCCGACCGTCGGGATGTTGCGAAAACGCTCCTTTCGATGTCCCGAACCAGACCGCATCCCCGATGGTCCGGCGGCATCTCAGATCGGTGCACGGCGTCCTCGTAGGATCGGGAGCCTGTGATTCGAGGGAGTTCGGGTCAATTCGGAGACGCCCTTCGGAGGCTCCCATCAGGAACCGACCGCCGGAGGCATTGCTCAATACGTACTTGTCGGTCAAGTATATGAACTGGCCTTCGTGGACTTCTATATCCTTGATCTGCATGTCGGCCAGGGGGCGATCCTGTCGTTCCGGGCGGAGCACGCCGGCGTGGACCTGGAGAAGCCCTTTGTCCGAGAGCACGAGGATTCGCCTGTTGCGGTCCATGCGGACCTTCAGCAGCTTCGCTTGTGCAACTTCCGGAGCGAGCGGGACCTGTTCGCTGTAGTCCTGGAGGAAGGGTCGGTCCACATGGAATCGCGTCGCTCCCCGCGCAGGGATGCTCATCGCGAGAACGAGCAGAATTCGGACAACCATGACAAATCTCCCTAAGTTGATCGCAGACTGGTTACCGCGTGTTTCATCCGTTCCAGGCCCGCCAGCAGGGTCGTTCGCGGACAGCCGAAATTCAATCTTACGAAGCCCTTGCCGAGGAAGTGTTCGCCGTCGGAGAGTCCGACGCCGGCCAGCTCAAAAAAGCGTTCGGGATGGGGCAGGCCCAATGGGCGAGTATCGATCCAGGCCAGGTAGGTTGCCTGGACGTGGTCCATGTCAAGGCCGGGGATTTCCCCATGAATGAATCGATGGAGGAGCTGTTCATTGCCTCGCAGGTAGTCGATGAGGGCCTGCCTCCAGGGCTCGCAATCGCGGTAGGCGGCCAGGCAGGCGGCGTAACCCAGGGCGTTGACGCCGGGGACAATCCCGTGATGGGCCTTGTTGAACCGGGCCCGCAACTCGGCGTTCTCGATGATCGCGAACGAGCAGCACAGGCCGGGGATGTTGAAGGTCTTGCTCGGGGCCATCAGCGTGATGGTATTCGCGGAAACCTCCGGGCTAAGCGTTGCGGTGGGCGTATGCGGGCCGCCGTCGAGGACGAGATCGCAGTGGATCTCGTCGGAGCACAGGACGATATCGTGGGCCAGGCAGATCTCGGCGATCCGCTCCAATTCCCTTCGCTCGAACCTCCTGCCGACCGGGTTGTGCGGATTGCATAGCAGGAGGATGCGAGACCGCGAGGTGATTGCCCGGTCGAATCGGTCAGGGTCCATGACGTACGAGCCGCCTTCTCGGTCGAGCGGAATGGTCTTCGTATTCTTGCCGGACCGCGGCGGGGCAGACAGAAACGGCGGATAGATCGGGCTGAACATCAGAACGTCGTCGCCGTCATCGCCGAAGGCCCGGCACACAACGTTCAAGGCCGACACCACGCCTGGCATCCAGACGATCCAGGAGGGATCGATTGCCCATCCGTACATCCTTGCCATCCGGTCCATGACAACCTGGGTGAGTTCCTCCGACGGCACGGCGTATCCGAAGACTCCGTGTTCCACCCTCGCGTGCAGGGCCTCCAGGACCGGCTGCGGGGCCTGGAAATCCATATCGGCCACCCACATGGGAATCACATCCCGGCCCTGGTATTTGTGCCACTTGAGGCTATCGCTATTGCGTCTCTCGACCACAAGGTCAAAGTCAAAACCGCTGTCCATGCCCACAAGGCCCTTCATTTACTATTGACGATTGACTATTTACAATTGCCTGCTGACGCGGTGACCCGCGTTGCGACACCGACTCAATAGTAAATGGTAAACCGCAAATAGTAAACCAGGTGAGACATGATTGACTTGTTGAGGGCCCGCAGGAGCATCCGCGAGTACTCGGATCGACCCATCGAGCCCGAGAAGATGGAGCTGCTGAAAGAGGCCGCTCTGCGGTCGCCCTCGTCGAGGAACATCGACCCGTGGGAGTTTGTCTTCGTAGACGACCGGCAACTGCTGAAGAAGCTGTCGCGATGCAAGCCGCACGGTGCGGACTTCCTGGAGCAGGCGGCGCTGGGCATCGTCGTCTGTGCCGACGGGCAGGCCAGCGACGTATGGGTCGAAGACTGCTCCATCGCGGCGATTCTCGTCCAGATGGTCGCCCAGTCGATCGGCCTGGGCAGTTGCTGGGTCCAGGTGCGGAACAGGATGTATGATGGCGCGATGAGTTCCGAACGGTACATCCAGACGCTGCTGGGCCTCCCTGCACATCTGGCAGTGGAGTGCATTGTCGCTGCCGGCTATCCGGCCGAGCACCGCGAACCGCTGCCGAAGGAAAGCCTCAAGGTCTCAAAGATCCGAATGAATGGCGCCATGCGAACGAGCCTCTGGAGTCATTCATGTCCCAGGGCAACCACCCGAACCGAAAAGGACATGAGATCGTCGCAGCCGAGTTGCTCACGTGGTTTTACTGAAGCCTGATGCTGCCCGGCGGATTGTCATTCTGGAGCACGTACCCGGCGGGTACTTCCGCGTGGCAGAGCGTTTGGCCCTTGTCCTTCCACCAGCGGACCACGACCGGCCCTTGCGGCGTCATGAGCTTGCCTTCGCACCAGTCCAGGCCGACGTCGGTGATTCTCAAACGAACAGTCTTCTGCTGGGTATCGACCTCGCGAATGCCCAGGAGGTCGCGATAGAAGGTGTGGGCGACGTGGGAGGCGAATCCGTGGTTGCAGCTCGCCTCGGCGCCGTTGTTCTCCCACAGTGTCCCCGTCCGGTCGGCCATGTAGAGGTAGTAGTCGGCCAACTCCTTCTTGATCTGGGCGGGGTGGCCATAGCGGCTCAGGAGTTCGAATCGCAGGTAGTTGCCGATGAAAGCGTTGGCGGGATGGACCTCGGGGAATGCGTTGGTGGTCCTGCGCTGGGGGCCGAACTGGTTGACCAGCCTGTCCCAGAGTTGCGCGTGCGTCTGGGGCGTGGCCACGTCGAAGAAGAACGCGAAATACTGGCACACCTCGGTGCGATTACGGGTGACTTCCAGCCGACCGTCCTTGCGGATCGCGTTGTCCACGAAGAATTCACCGTCGAAGGACTGACGCCGGATGACCTCGCGAATCCGTTCGGCTTCCTCGGTGAGGCTGGACTCGTCGTACATCCGACCGGCGGCATCCAGGGCCGCCGCATAGAGCATGTTGCTCGGGTAACTCACGTCCTGCACGAAGCTGTTGGCCTGGGACCATTCGACGAACACCCAGCTTTGCAGTTTTTCGAGCAGGCCGTCGGTGTTCTTGAACTTCTGGAAGTACTCGTTGAGGGCCTGGAGCCTCGGTTGCAGGGCGGACACCAGTTCGCGATCGCCACTGCGGGCCTGGTACTCCTCCAACTCGATCACGAACCAGATCGCCCAGTTCGGAATGAAAACGCCATCGTAGTGGTCGGCGGGGTAGCACATGGGCAACATGCCCTCAGGCAGATGGGCGAAACTCGGCGGCAGCAGAAAGTTCTCCAGGAAGTTCTTCTCGATCTTCGTGTTGCCGCACAGGTCGAACGCGACGCGGGACGTGAAGAAGCTGTCGCAGAGCCAGCCGGCCCGTTCCCGCGAGGGACAGTCCATGAAGATATCGACCGCGTTCTGGCGGAATGTCTGCCTGGCGGCGTCGAAGATCTGGTTCAATCCCGGATCGCTGCACGAGAAGGTTGCTTCATCCACCTCGGGATTGGCGTACTCCCGCAGATAAAGGCCCTTCACCTCGCAGTCGCCCGCCAGGACGTTCAGCTTGAGGTATCGCATCGTGTAGGGTTCGAAGGATTCGACGCGGTATGTGCCGGGCGCCAGTTCATAGCAGACCGCATTGACACAGCCGAGTCGTTTGGAGTCCACGTCGCCCTTGGTGAGGATCTCATCGAACGTGATATAGAGTGTCGTTGGTTTGGAGCATCGAACCTGTGTGCCAACGAATCCTGTGAGGTTCGTCCCCAGATCGGCGATGGCGAACGTGTTCTCCGTCAGTGCGATGGCCTCGTTGGGCTGATAAAGCTGTTCTGTCGAACTCGTGAAGGTGGACTGGATCTGCTGCAATTCGGTTGATGGGACGACCTCAAGCTCGGCCTCCGGATATCCCTTCAACTGCGGCCCGATGTTGACCAGCGAGCGGTCCTTCCACAAGTTTGTTACGGGGACATCGCGTTGGAGCGTCCCCTCGGAGAGAATCCGAACGGGCTGACGCGTGAGGAATTCGGGATACGCCACACGCCGAACAAGCAGACTACGCGCAGACACCGCCGCGATGGGAGCCCCGGCGGTTTCCGCTTCCGGGCGATCCCACCAACAATCGTCGCCCTCTTCCATGCGATAATACTCGATAAAGGGACGCTGGAAGCTGTATCGCTGCACCTTCTGCACGCGGTGCTTCAGGATGGTCACCTCGAAGGCCGCGCCGATGCCGGCGGTCGAGGCCAGGACGGTCCCGTCGCAAACGACTTCCGCCTGGAGAAACGCGGGTTCATCGAGAAGGTAGTAGCTGTTCGCGTTGTAGCCCGCCACCTCGACGGCGACGACATTGTTGCGTTCGCGAAGGAAAGGCTGGAGCGGCCACTCATCGACACGCGACCAGCCGTGTGGGCCGCGGGCGGGACCATGCCCCACGAATTGCCCGTTGACGCGCAGGCGGTAGAGTGACGATGCCGCGACCCGAATCGTAGGCTGGCCTTGCGTGGGACAATCGAAGACCGTCCGAAAGCCAACGAACAGGTTCTTCTCGGTCTCTCGATCCGCGACCCAGACAGGTCTCGCGGAAAGAAACGATGCGTGTGCAGCGGGTGTTACTGCCACTGCCGCAAGGATGGCGACAGGAATCAAGCTACGAACGAACATTGCGTGTGTCATGATCTTTTCCCTTGAATTCGATTTCCATGCATGAAAACGGCATTGTGGGTTTTCTGCAAGGCACGAGACGGTTTTTTTCATGATTTTCTTCCCGGGCCGTGCGTCTATTCCGGTGAAGGAGATGCGGCAAGAGCCGGTGGTGGCACAGGCTCTCTGGCCAGGCTCGTCATGCGGCGTGGGTTCTCGCTTGACAGGACGCCGGGCGGGCGGTACAGATGCCGACATCATGCTCCCAGTGGCCTCGGGCCTCCTGTGGAGGGAGAAACCACGAGACCGGACGAAAGGGCACGAGAATGACCGAGTTCATCACAGCCGCGTTTGCGATGCCGAACGTGTTGTTCACGGTGCTGCTGTTGGTCTGCGGGCTGTATTGGATCATGGTGATTCTCGGCGTTCTCGACGTCGATTTGTTCCACATCGATCTCGGAGACGGCGGATTTGACCCCGGCGTGGACGCGGATGTGGACGTGGGACCGGACTTCCATGGCTTTGAGCCGGGCGTCGTCCACTCCATTCTGCACTTCTTCTACCTGGGCGAAGTCCCGACGATGCTCCTCGTGAGCATCATGATTCTGAGCCTGTGGACCTTCTCCATGCTCGGCAACTATTACCTGAATGCCGAGGACTCGGTTGCGATGACGATGGCGATCCTGGTCGGCGATTTTGCCGTCAGTACGCTCGTGCTGAGGTTTGTCGCCTTGCCGATGCGGAAGTTGTATATCCTCTTGAACAAAGACTACAACGCCCCGGGCGACGTCGTCGGCAGGACCTGTAAGGTCGTCACGACCCATGTGACGCGTGAGAAGATGGGACAGGTGGAGGTCCCCACGAAGGGAGCCCCCATTTTGCTGAATGTTCTGGCGCGGGACGCGCACGTGTTCCAGAAGGGCGAAGAAGCGGTGGTCGTCAAGAAAGACGGCGATAAGGGAATCTATCTAATAGCCCCCATAGAGTTGGAGAGATGACATGTTAGCGTTTACGGATGCGGTAGTGGCGACGATCATTATCTTCGTAGTCCTTTTCGGCGTGGGTTTTCTGGCCCTGCTGATCAAGTGTTACTGCAAGGTGCGCCAGGGCCAGGCGCTGATTCGCAACGGTGTCGGCGGGACGAGGGTCAGCTTCTCCGGTATGTTCGTGATCCCGGTCCTGCACCGCGCGGAGTACATGGACATCTCGGTCAAGCGGATCGAGATCGACCGCCGGGCTGAGCAGGGCCTGATCTGCAAGGACAACCTCCGGGCGGACATCGTGGTCGCCTTCTTCGTGCGGGTCAACAACACGATGCAGGACGTGATCAAGGTGGCCCAGTCCCTCGGCTGTGTTCGGGCCTCGGATCGGCAAGCGTTGGTGGAGCTGTTCGATGCGAAGTTCTCCGAGGCCCTCAAGACTGTGGGCAAACAATTCGATTTCTCCGAGTTGTACACGAACCGGATGCGATTCCGCGAGCAGATCCTTGATGTTATCGGGACCGACCTGAGTGGGTACATCCTTGAAGACGCCGCAATCGACTATCTCGAACAGACGGACAAGAGTCTTCTGAAGCCCGACAACATCCTCGACGCCGAAGGCATCAAGAAGATCACCCTGCTGACTGCGGAGCAGTTCGAGCTGGCCAACGCCCGCGAGCGGGAAAAGGATAAGACCATCACCCGCCAGAACGTCGAGGCGCAGGAAGCCATTCTTGAGCTCAACAGGCAATTGGCGGAGGCACAGGCCAAGCAGTCGCGGGAGATCGCATCGGTCCAGGCTCGCGAAGAGGCGGAAGCCAAGAAAGTGCAGCAGGCCGAGCGGGAGAAGGCGGAGAAGGCGCGGATCGCGGCCGATGAGGAGATCGCAGTCGCCGATGAGAACAAGCAGCGTCAGATCATCGTTGCCCGTCGGAGCAAGGAGCGGACGGATGCCGTCGAAGCCCAGCGGGTCGAGCGGGACCGGGACCTGGAGGCGACCGAGCGCCAGCGGGTGGTGGCCATTGCCCAGGTCGGCAAGGACAAGGTGGTCGAAGGCGAGAAGAAGCAGTTGCAGGCGGTCGTCCGCGAGCGGGTGATCGTCGAGAAGTCCGTGGCGGAAGAAGAAGAGCGGATCAAGGACGTGCGCGAGTTCGCGGGGGCGGATCGTCACAAGAAGGTGCAAATCACCCAGGCGGAGGAAGAGGCCGAGCAGGCTCTGGTCAAGAACATCAAGGAAGCGGAAGCCTCGAAGAAGGCGGCGGAATTCTACGCCCAGCAGCAGCTCATCGAGGCCGAAGCCAACGTCAAGGCGGCCGAGAAGAACGCCGACGCCAAGAAGACCCTGGCCGCCGCATCGGTCAAGGAACATGCGGTGGAAGGCACCGCCCAGGCGGAAGTCATGCAGATCAAGGCGGTCGCCATCGAGAAGCAGGGGACCGCAGAGGCCAAGGTACTGGAGCTCAAGTACCATGCAGAGGCCGACGGCATTCGCGACAAGGCCGATGCGATGAAGATCTTCGACACCGTGGGCAAGGACCATGAGGAATTCAAGCTCCGCCTCAACAAGGACCGGGACATCGAGCTGGCCGAGATCAATATCCGCAAGGACATCGCCCAGGAGCAGGCAAAGATCGTCTCGGAGGGCCTCAAGAGCGCCAAGATCGAGATCGTGGGCGGCGAGAACCGCTTCTTCGAGCGGCTCGTCAACTCCATCACGACCGGCAAGAGCGTCGATGGGATGGTCTCGCACAGCAAGGTCCTCGGCGAGGTCCGACACGCCCTGCTGGGGCCGGATGCGGAGGCTGCCAGGGATCGCGTCCGCCAGTTCGTCGATCAGTTCGGCCTGGGCACCGAGGACATCAAGAACCTGACGATCTCGGCGCTGGTCCTGAAGCTGATCGCGCAGGCGGACACCGAGCAGAAGGGCATCCTGAACGGCATCCTCAGCAGGATCAGGGAACTGGGAATCGCGGACACCCCCGCGAGCCAGTGGGTGGCAAGCCCTGTCGTCAAATAACCCGGTGACGTTGCAGAGGACGTGAGCATGGAAACCAACGGCACGGGCGAAAAGGCCGCCGAGGCGCAGGAGCAGGTCCAGATTCGCAACGGGACCTATGAGATTCTCCGCGGCAGGCTTGCGAATCACGGCAAGGAGCTGCGCGACCGGCTCGACAAGCTCAACAAGGCCCGCAAGGAGGTCTTTGGGGGCGTCGAGACCCGCCTGCTCTCCAGCCAGCGGATCTCGACGGGCAACAACTGCATCCCCCGCGACATCGTCTCGATTGGCGACAAGTTCATCTTCGGGTACAACGTCTTTGTCGGCCTGCGAGCGGAGACTGCCCTGAACGACGTGTTCGCGATCTACCAGTGGAAGGGCGGTGCGTTCGTCTCCTGTCCGCTCGATCCGATCAAGAATCCGCAGTTCGAGACCGATTTCAAGAACCTGTACCGATACTATCGAAAGACGGTCTTCACCAAGTTCTCGGTGATCGGCCACCATTTGTACATGGTCTTCCGCGTGGGCCGGGACGTCACCGACATCAAGGCGTTCAAATGGCTCATCCAGGGCAACACGCTGCAATACGTGGATGCCCGGAGCGAGCACGAGTGCGTCTTCCCGCCGCAGCATCAGTTCGAGTGGCGGCGGGCGACGCAGGATATGATCCGCCAGGGCCCGAACCCCCACATCTCGATCGAGGACCGCGTCTTCGTCGAAACGGTCGGCGGAGACCTGACCATCAAAATCGAAAACAACACCGAGACCGGCAAGGGCATCTACACCGAGCCGGTGGACAACGCGGACCAGACGCTCACCGACGCGGAGATCTATTACGCCGTGATCGGCAATGTGATCGTCCTGAAGGTCCGGCCGTACGAGGAAAAGCGGTTCCGCTACATCCTCTACAACGAGAAGGTCCGCAGGGCCATCCGACTCGATGCCATCGAGCAGGCATGCCTGCTGCTGCCCGAGGACCACGGGTTGATTTTCGCCCGGGGGTACTACCTCCAGACAGGCGAGCTCAAGCAGTTTGAAATCCAGACCGATGACATGGTCTTCGAGAAACGACTGGATTCCCCGAACGGGGAGGACTATCTCTACGTCTTCCACAATCGCGACGCGGGCGCATACGTCCTGCTGTCGTACAATATCATCGAGCAGAAGGTGGGCACGCCCGTCGTGTGCAGCGGGTACTCCCTCTTCGAGGACGGGATGCTGATCCACTTCCGGGCGGATGAGGAGGCCAAGCGGCACCACGTCCTGCAGGTCTGGCAAACGCCCTATTACGGCCCGGACTTCCACGTGCCGGTCAAGCAGGAGACGGAGCTGTACAAAATCGGCAATCGGGACATCGTCCGCTGCATGGCCGAGTGTACGGAGATCCTGACGCTGACCGGCCGCCAGGAGACGTATCTGAATCTCTACCTGGATATCGCACGCAAGGCAGAGGAGATCCAGGACGCCTATTTCTGGATTGCGTCCCCGCAGACGTTCCGCCTCGATGAGCCGCTCGATGGCATCAAGCAGGCGGCGCGGGCCGCGGTCGATGAGTACGAGAAAGTCGTTCGAACGAAGGCCAACACGCGGGCCGAAATTGACAAGGTCGCGCAAAGCGTCAGGGAGATCGTCGCCGCGCTGGACTACAGCCGAATCGACGAGATCGGCGAGTACGTCGAGCATCTGACGAGGCTCCGCTCGATTCGCGGCACGATCATCTCCCTGAAGGACCTCCGCTACGCGGACGCGGAGACGATCTCCTCGCTGGAAAACGAGGTTGCCGAGCACACGGAGAAGCTCTCGCGGCTGTGCGTGGAGTTCCTGCTCAAGCCCGAATCGCTCGATCCCTATCGCAAGACAGCCGACCAGCAGAAGCAGCGGGTGCCCGACCTGGCCAAGGTCGCCGATGCCAGGCAGTTGCAGCAGCAGGTGGCCGAGACGGCCGCCGGGCTGGAAATGCTCACCGAGGTGGTCAGCAACCTCAAGATCGAGGACGCAACCCAGACCATTGCGGTCATCGACCATATCTCGCTGGTCTACGCGCAGGTAAACCAGGTCAAGTCCGCGCTGGCCAACAAGCTCAAGGAGCTTGGCAGGGTCGAAGGGCAGGCCGAGTTCGTCTCGCAGCTCAAGCTCATCGATCAGTCGGTCATCAGCTACCTCGACGTGTGCGACACGCCCGAGAAATGCCAGGAGTACCTCACCAAGGCAATGGTCCAGCTCGAGACGCTGGAGGGCAAGTTCGCGGATTTCGACGAATTCATCGTCCAACTCACGGAGAAGCGAGAGGAACTCTGTGACGCGTTCGAGTCTCGCAAGGTCCGTCTCATCGCGGAACGAAACCAGCGGGCCTCTGCGCTGATGGCCTCGGCCGAGCGGATTCTCAAGGGGGTTACGAACCGCGTCAGGACTCTGACCGACGTTGACCAGATCAACGGGTACTTCGCCTCCGACCTGATGATCGACCGCGTCCGCGAGACCATCGAGCAGTTGAAGGCCCTCGGCGACGCGGTCAAGGCCGAGGATATCGCGAACCGGCTCAAGACCATCCATCAGGATACGATCCGGCAACTGAAAGACAAGCAGGCCCTGTACGAGGAAGACGACAACGTCATTCGCCTGGGCACTCACCGATTTGCCGTCAACCGCCAGCCGCTCGAAGGGACCATCGTCCAGAAAGACGGACGACTGTGTTTCCACCTCACTGGCACCGGGTTCTTCGAGGCCATCGAAGACGAGACGCTGGAGCAGACGAAGGACGTGTGGGACCTGAGCTTGGTTTCCGAGACGCCCCAGGTGTATCGCGCCGAATACCTGGCCTTCAAGATGCTCGAAAGCCTGCTGGCGAGTCCCGCAGCCCAGATCGAGGCGACCAGGGCGTTGCCCGCGGGCGAGCTGTTGTCCCGGGTCCAGGCGTTCATGGGGCCGCGGTACGACGAGGGCTATATCAAAGGCGTCCACGATCACGACGCCGCGATGATTCTCCAAGCCCTCCTCGAAATCAGATCGACCGCGGGTCTGCTCCGTTACGACACGCGGGCCCGTGCCGTCGCGACCCTGTTCTGGCACGCAGGCGGCATCCCTCAGCAGGAGAAGGCGACTCTCCGGGCGAGGATCATGGGCATGGGGTATGTCCAGGCCTTGTTCGGCGCCGGGGACGCGCAGGCCGGCTACATTGCCGAGATCAAGTCGTGGCTCGATAAGTTCGCCGAGGCGACCAGGCTTCTCGAAGCCGCTCTTGTGCCGGAAGCGGCGGAGTACCTTTTTTACGAGCTGGCAGGCGAGGATGAATTCGTCCTTAGTCAGACGGCTCGCGACATCAAAGACGATCTGGAGAAACACCTGACGAAGCGGGGCTTCTCCGACAGTCTTCAGAGGTCCATGCAGGCGCTGAGCCAGGACCCCGTCAACAACTTCCGTCTGCTCGCCGACTGGACCCGGTCGTATCTCGTTGATGCAGGCCAGGCGGAACGAAGCGAGTACGCCGAAGAAGTGGCGGCCCTGCTGACCCCGGGCCTGGGCGTGAAATGGACGGTGATCCCGGCGGGCGTCGAACGGGATCTTGCCGGTATGGCCGGCTCGCACCCGCGCATCGAGCAGGGCAGGTATCGCCTCAATTACTGCCATTTCATGGCCCGGCTCCAGCAGCACGAGCAGCACGTCGCGCCGCGATTCGTCCAGTACCAGAAGTGCCGTAGTGCGGTCGTGGAGCGATACAGCAGGGAGCTGCACCTCGACGAGTTCCAGCCGCATGTGCTCACGACGTTTGTGCGAAACACGCTGATCGACAAGATCTATCTGCCTTTGATCGGCGCCAACCTCGCCAAGCAGATCGGCGCCGCAGGCCAGGAGAAACGGACCGACCGGCAGGGGCTGCTATTGCTCATCTCCCCGCCCGGGTACGGAAAGACGACCCTGCTGGAGTACGTCGCCAATCGACTGGGCCTGACCTTCGTCAAGATCAATGGTCCCGCGGTGGGCAGCCGGGTCGTCTCGCTGGACCCGAGCGAGGCGCCAAACGCCGCCGCCCGGGAGGAGTTGACGAAGCTCAATCTCGCCCTCGAGATGGGCGACAACGTAATGATCTACGTGGACGATATCCAGCACACGAACCCGGAGTTCCTCCAGAAGTTCATTTCGCTGTGCGACGCCCAACGGCGGATCGAAGGCGTCTATCGCGGGCGCGCGAGGACGTACGACCTGCGGGGCAAGCGTGCCTGCGTTGTCATGGCGGGCAACCCCTACACAGAAAGCGGCAAGCGCTTCCGAATCCCCGACATGCTGGCCAACCGCGCCGATACCTACAACATCGGCGACATCGTCGGCGACAACCACGACCAGTTCGTCCTGAGTTACGTCGAGAACTGCCTGACCTCCAACCCGGTGCTGGAGAAGCTGTCTCGCCGCAGCCAGCAGGACGCGTACACGGTCCTCAAGATCGCCGAGACCGGCCAGCGGGAAGGGCTCGGGTTCGAAGGCAATTATACCGCCGAGGAGGTCCAGGAATACGTCGCGACCATGAAGAAGCTCCTGGTGGTCCGCGACGTGGTGCTGAAGGTCAACCGCGAGTACATCCGCTCGGCAGGTCAGGCGGATGAGTACAGGACGGAGCCGCCGTTCCTGCTCCAGGGGTCCTACCGCAACATGAATCGCATCGCCGAGAGGGTGCTGCCGGTCATGAACGACGCGGAGCTCTGGACGCTCATTCATTCCACGTACGAGCAAGACGCCCAGATGCTCACGAGCGGCGCCGAGTCGAACCTGCTGAAGTTCCGGGAATTAACCGGCCGGCTCGACGAGGAACAGACCCAGCGCTGGGACCAGATCAAGAAGACGTTCGGCCGCAACCTCCTCCTGGGCGGCGACAGCGACGACAAGATCGCCAAGATCGTGCGGCAGATGAACGCCTTCACGGCGGGCCTGGACTCGATCAAGGAGGTGCTCGCCGACGGCGTCACGGCCATGCGGCAGCCGGCAAGGACCGACGGCCCCGGCGCCGCGGCCGGGGATGTCCTTGCGAAGATGGATCAGCTTATCGGCGAGCTCCAGCGGCAACAAACGGAGCAGGCTGTCTCCGAGCAAGTCCATCATGCGGAACGGGCGGCTCAGGATTCGCGTACGCTGGTGTCCGTGCTGGAGGAGCAATTCCGGGCGATGGAGACCTGGCTGCTCCCGATGACACACGGGGACAAGGCCCAGAAGGATCAGGTCATCGACCAGTTGATGGAGCGATTCGAGATCATGGTCCGTGGATATAACCGCCTGATCGAGGTGTTGCGGAGCCACCGGGCCGAAGAACCCCCGGCGCAGGATCAACAGGCCGGAAAAGGTCCGGGCAAGACGAAACGCAAGACGCCGCCATCCGGAAAAAACGCGTGATCGCGATCCAACGCACCCGCAGTTGACTTCATCCGGCTCTGCGATTACGCTGCACGCTTGTGATGAACCGTACCGATAACGCATTTCTGTAGCGGAGATCGTGCCATGAAGGCTCGAAGGACAACAGCTTTCGTTCTGATCGTTGCGGCGTGTCTGTGGAATGTCGCTGCGGCCGATATCGCAAAGGACTACTCGCGAGGGATTCTGGATCGCAAGGAGGTCCTGGAGGCAGCCGCTCGGGCGACACTGGAAGCCCACCCCAACGCGGACCTCGTTCACGTCGATGATTTCACGCTGAGCCAGTACGAGCCGGACGGCACCGGGATTTCCTGGTCGGACAGCTACACGAAGGTGCTCACCGAGAAAGGACGCCGTCAGCAGCAGGAGATGTCCTTTCAGTTCACCCTGCCGTATGGCAAGACCACGGTGAGACTGCTGGAACTGATCAAGCCGGATGGGACGGCAGCGACGATCGACATCGAAGCGCAGAGCAAGGTGATGATCGACCGCTCCCAGATGGGTGCGAACATCTACGACCCCAACAGCAAAGTCCTCCAGGTCGGCGTTCCGGGCGTGCAGATCGGCGACGTGGTCCACGTCGTCGTGTGCGACGAGACCATGAAGCGGTACATGCCCGACACGTGGGATGATTATCAGGTCTTCGAGTCCACCGCGCCGATCCTGCACGCGGTGTACGAGGTGCATGCGCCCAGGGACCGTCCCCTGGTGAGCATGGCGCTGCGGGACGCGGTCGAGGGCACCGTCACGCACAGCAAGCAGGAGCAGGACGGTCGGATCGTCTACCGCTGGGAGGTGTCGAATGTGCCTCGGTTCTACGGGGAGCCCGACATGCCGCCGGCGTACACGGTCGTGCAGCGGCTGTTGGTGAGCACCCTGCCGGACTGGAAGGTGATTTCGAGCTGGTACTGGCGACTGTGCAAGCCGCATCTCGACGCCACGACGCCGCAGATGCAGGAGATGGTTGACAAGCTGACCGCGGAACTCACCGACCGGCAGAAGAAGATCGAAGCGATCTTCTACTGGGTCTCGCAGCAGGTGCGGTACATGGGAATCACAACCGAGGGCGAATCGCCCGGCTGGGAGCCGCACGACGTGAAGATGACGTTCGACAACCGCCACGGGGTCTGCCGGGACAAGGCGGCTCTGCTCGTGGCCATGCTACGCCTGGCGGACATCGAGGCCTATCCCGTTCTGATCGACGCCGGGCCTAAGAAGGACGCCGAAATCCCGCTCGTCGCTTTCAACCACGCCATCGTCGCCGCGAAGAATGACGACGGCTCGTACCTGCTCATGGACTGCACGGACGAGAGCACCAAGGACCTGCTGCCGAACTACCTGTGCAATTGCAGCTACCTTGTGGCGCACCCGCAGGGCGAGGACCTCCAGACGGCGCCCATCGTGCCGGCGCAGCAGAACCTCGTGCACGTCGAGACCACGGGCGAGATCGACAGCCTGGGGAATCTCACCGCCGAGACTCGCATGAAGTTCGATGGTATCAACGACAACGCCTACCGGAGCTACTTTGCGAGGATCAAGCCCGAGCAGCGCCGGCAGTACTTTGAGGGCGTTCTCAAGGCGTCCATCGCCACGGCGGCGCTGACCGACTTCGAGGTCCGTCCCGCTGACATCCAGGACACGACCGAGGCCCTGTCGATCCGCGTGCGATTCACGGCCAAGGACCTCCTCATCGGCAGCGGCGACACCGTGCTGATGCCTGTGCCCCAGGTGGGAGCGAGGGTCGGCCTGGTGAACTTCATCATCGGCCAGACGGGCCTCCAAAAGCGTCGATTCCCGCTGCAGACGAACTACGCCTGCGGCGTGCAGGAGAAGCTGAGCCTTCGCGTCGATTCCGCGATCGGCTCATTCGCTTCACTGCCTGAGTTTGCCCCCATCGACGACCCGACGATCTCTTGGAGCCGCAAATTCGTGCATCAGGCGGGTTCCCTGGAGGGACAGTCGGAGTTCCTCATCAAGGTCGTGGAACTCGACCCCCAACAGTACCTGTCGCTCAAGGAAAGCCTCAAACAGATCGAATACAACGAGCGGAAGAAACCGATCCTCGCCCGCGAGACTCCCGAGGCGGCGCCCGAGGTGGACGTCGTCACGCTGGACTATCGGGTGGAGTACGACCTTGCCGATGCGCACAATTGGACCGAGAGGCACTACGCGAAGAAGAAGGTCCTGAGCTACAAGGGCAAGAAGGACAACGCCGAACTGAAGCTGGACTACAATCCCGCCTGGGAGGACGTCAGACTGATTCGGGCGACGGTGACCAACAACGGCCAGACCAAGGAGATCAGCGAGAAAGAAATCAACCTGATGGATGCCGGCTGGGCGGCCTCGGCGCCTCGCTATCCGGCGGCCAAGACGCTGGTGGCAAGCCTGCCGGCGGTGGAAATCGGAAGTATCATCGAGTACGAGTACGAGCGGCAGAAGAAAGACCGTCCGTTCTTCGCGGCGACGCACGTCTTTCGCACCGTCAATCCAATCGACCACCAGACCGTGAGCCTGACGGCGCCGATCTCTCTGGCCCTGCGGTTTGTGAAGGATGACAACGGGATTGCAGTGACGGATGACGCACGACCGAAGGATGGCCCGATTATCAACGAAACCCAGGAACGCAGCGGGGACAGGATCTCCTGGCAATGGCAAGTGCAGAACCAGACGGCCATCAAGCAGGAAGACGGCCTGCCGCCGTTGTCCACGTTCAATCCTGTCCTGCGAATTACGGCAGGGCAGTGGGATGTGTACGCGAAGGAGATGCGTGTCGCCATGCAGAAAGCGGCCGAAGGGCAGACGCAGGCCCAACAACGTGCCCGCGAGATTGTCCGCGATATGAAGACTTCCGAGCAGCGGATCACGGCGATCCGGGACTTCGTCGTGCAGAATATCCGTGGCGCCGGGCCGGGTTGCGATGACTTGCCCCGGTCGGCGATCACGCCGGCCGACCGGACGCTCTCCGACGGATACGGTAACACGACGGATCGTGCCATCGTGCTGTACTCCCTGCTCGTGGAGGTCGGGCTGAACCCCGAGTTCGTTCTGGTCAACTATGGGGCTTCTCTGGAACCGCTCAGGCATTTCGAGACGCAGTACCCGACGCCGAGCGTGTTCGGCAACGCGCTGGTTCGGGTGCGCGCCGCCACCCGAGATGTCTACCTGAACGACACGGACCAGTACGCCGCACTCGGCGCAAGCCCCGCAGATGGCGAACTGGCCTTGCCGCTCGTTGCCGGCCGGCCGGAGAGCATCGCGGTCGCGGAAGACAGGAAGAATCTCCGGAGCTACGAGGTGCGGCTCGTTCTGACGGAGCAAGGCGACGCCGGGATCACCACCACCCGCAAGAACTACGGCGAGTGGTTCGGCGCACGGCGCAAGCTCTTTGCCGAGATGCCGCCGGAGGAGCGCAATCGGTTCTACCAGGAAATGGTCGCGGCTGTCTCGCAGGCCGCCGTAGCCGAAAGCGATCTTGTGACGGATTTCAACTCCTATCCCGGTGTCGAGTCGTTCAGCGTCCGCGCCGGGAAATACGCGGTCCGCGACGGAGACTTCCTGTATTTCGAGTTGCCTCAGTCGCTGAGCCATCTGCTCGGCCTGCGATCCGATACGCATGAGAATCCGTTCTTCCAGGATCGCGAGGAGAAGCTGCGTGTGTCCACAGTCGTCGAATTGCCGGAAGGGTTCTCACGCGTGGTGCTCGCGCCGGAACAGAGGCATTGGCAGTTGCCCGCCGGGGCTGGAGTCGTTCGTGTGAACGTGTCCACGGAACGGCAGCAGGGCGACGGACCCGCCAGGCTTGTCATTACACACGAGGTCGATCTGAACCCCTTCATGGTGGAGCCGGACGACTACGCGGATCTGGTCGAAATCGAGAAGCAGCTCACACATGCCAAGGCCCGAACGGTCCTCGTGACTCGGGAGCCATGAGCTGTCATTCGACTTCGCCTGACGACGCGATTTGCCTCAGGATTTCCGCAAGCTCTTGTGCAGTCAGTGTTCTGCCGAGCCTGCCATTGGCGGCCTTGGGCGATCCGCCTCCCTTGCCTCCGCAGCGGCTCTGGATCTGCTTGAGCAGGTCGGACGCGCTGAGGGTGACGGAACTGATGGCGATACAGGTGTCGCTGATGACGACTCCGGCGCCTTGCGCTGCTTCGGCGATCATCTCGGCCAGCGTCGACGCCAATTCTCGGGGCAACTCGCTCGCGTGGATACCGACACGATGCGAGCCGAGTGTGGCGATCTCGGCCGTCTTCGCAAGGTCCGCCAGCCGCAGCGACCACAAGCGGTTGAGTTCCTTCGTCAGTTCCTTCGAGCGGTCCATGGCTTTCTGCAGAGCCGGGGGCAACTCGCCGGTCGAGCAGCCCGCAAGTCCTCTGAGATCGCGCAGGACGGAGGTCTCGGCCTGGGATCGCTCCAGGGCCTTCTTTCCGACCAGAAATGACACCCTCGTCCCGCTCTTCCTGCTCTCGATGTCGAAGATCCGGATGACGCTGATCCGGCCGGTCGCCGGCACGTGGGCGCCGCAGCATGCCGATGCGTCGCACTCGCCGATCCTGACGATGCGGATGACATCCGCGTCGATTGTGCCGAATCGAGTCCTCACCTGGGCGTCCGGACCGTTGAGTATCGTTTCGACCGGGATATTCTGCATGACGACGTCCATCGCCTGTCGTTCGAGGTCCGTGACGACGTCCCACCCGAGTTTCTCGTGAAAATCCACGGTTGAGCCTTCCAGGCCGATGTGGACGCCTACCGTTTCCAGGCGGAACTGCTTGGCGGCGATCCCGGACAGGATGTGCTGCGCGGTATGGTGGGCAGCGGTGCAGAGCCTGCGCTCTTTGTCCACGCGGGCGAGGTAGCGACCGTCAGACAGAGGCCGGTCGAGAGTGTGGACGACCCGGTCCCCTACAACTCGGACATCGTTGACAACGGCGTCACCAATGGCGCCCTTGTCGGCGGGCTGTCCGCCTTCGTCCGGATGGAATAGAACCGGGTCGATCGTGACCTTGGCAGGCTCGATGGTCGTCACTTTGACCTCGGCCTCGAATACGTCGGGATGTGTCCAATACAATCGTTCCATGAGCTGATTGTACCCGATGGTTGTGTTTCATCAAGGCAGCCGCCCGGTCATCGCATGGACTGTCGGTAGTGCCTGGGGGTGACGCCCATTCTCCGCTTGAACTGCCGGTGGAAGAAGTACACGTTCGAGTAGCCCACGCGCTGGGCGATTTCGTAGCATCGCAGCGACGTGAAGCGAAGGAGTCTCTGGGCGGCCTCGAATCGAAGGTCCTGCTGGTACGCCAGCGGCGAGACGCGAAAGGACTTCTTGAAGGCCCGGAAGAGGTGCCCTTTCGAGCAGTGGGACATCGATGCGAGGTCCTCGGCGGTGATGGCCTCCGCATAGTGCTCGTCGATGTATTGTTTCACTTGCAGGATGGGGTTGTCGCGAGCGACGACGACGCCCTGGATTCCCTCTGTGTAGCAGTGGGCGACGATCATGTCGTACACTTTGGCCAGCGCCCTCTGTGCGTAGAAGTCCGACATGGCGG
>JBDKRX010000178.1:0-10516 GCA_039683175.1 Phycisphaerales bacterium | reverse complement strand
GTTTGTTCCGTCCGGCCATCGTTTGGGCCCCAAAAGAAAGCATGCCAAGCTTTCGCTCGGCATGCATGTTCCACAAACGCAAATACCGACCACCCAGGCTCCAGAGAACCCTGCGGTCTACTTGCCGGCTTTGGCTCCACCCTTGGCGGCGGGAGCGGCTGCTGCCGGGGCTGCGGCGCCAGGAGCGGCAGCTCCGGGAACGGCTTCAGCGGCTTCGGTCTTGGTCTTCTTGCCGGCCGCGCTCTTACGGTGCCCGACTTTCGGCAACCCCATGACCGGATCGCCCTCGCTCCATCGCTCCTCATCCTTGAGGATGTCGATCCGCTCGGCCCGCGTCAGCACATTGCGGTGCCGCACCAGTGCGTTCTTCAACTTAAGAGAAGGGTCTATGGACATGTACTGTTTCTCCTATTTCCTGATTCTCATCCCATAAGCATCACTGAAGTACTTCGGGGCAAACAACTTATCGCCCGACTGGGCCTTATACAGGGCCCCCACCTCGGCGATCCTTTTCACTATCTTCTCACCTTCACTGCCCGGAACGTTCGGATTGTCGTACGCCTTCTTGGTCACCAGCAGGAAACCGCCGCCGGCGGGCAATCTTGACGAGTCCAGACCGTACTCTGCAAAAATCGCCGGCGCCTGGTCCAGAGGCAGAATGAACAAATCGATGCCATTCCTGGCAAAGTGGTCCACCACCGGCACCAAATCCTCACGATTCTTATGCTGCACCAAAACGATCCAGTTGTCGCCCTGCGAGACGACGGGCGAAGTACCCTGTCCGCTCGTGGTGGCCGCCGACGGATTCGCGGGCGACCGACCCGGATTGGACGTCGCCGGATTCGGTTCTGCAGTCCGCGTTAGCGGACTCGTTATCGGCCCGGCCGGCGGGGCAGCAGCGTTCACTTCCCCGCCCGATCCAGTCTGACCCAGCCGATACGCGACGAGAACGACCATCAAGAACACAATGCCGGCGATCGCACCGACATAGTACGGCACCGACACTTCAATGCGGCCCTCATTGAGCTGCACCGGCCTGGGCTTCAGCCACGTCTGGACCGGAGCCGGCGGCGCCGTGTGTACAAGCCGCTCAACCGGACGCAGCGTCGAAGCCGGCTCAGATCGCGCCACCGGCGGCGGCGACATTTCCGAGAGCGGTTCCGGCGGCACTTCCGCCACCGCGCCTGCGTCTGCATCGAGCGGCAACTCCAGGACCGACTGAGGCGGTGTCTCCACCACCTGCGGCTCGGGCAACTCCTCGACAACCGGCTCCGGTGTCTGCCCGACAACTTCTTCCGGCTCAGCCGGTGGTTGTGGCTCCTGGCCGCCGGAGGTCTGAGGCTTGAGGAGCACCGGCCGCAATTTCTCTAAGATACTGTGCTGCTTAGCTTTAGCGCGAGAACGACTAATCGCCTCATACAGCGCCTTCTGTCCCGTATAGCGCTTCATAGCCGACAGCTCCGTAGCGGCCTACCAATCCATCCGCCGGCCCGGTTTTCCACAGACTGTCTCCGAGTCGGATACCAAACCGGTTCTTTATACCGGATTCACGCCGTGGGTTCAACACAAAATCGCGTGAATTCGCTCAGGGATGGGTCGCTTCGGTCGAATTCCCTTCTTTTCCGCTCCCCGGCGTCAGACGGCGTCCGCGGAGAAATGCACGTACGTGAAGCATTCAGGGAGGTGAGAATCGTACACGCCGTGCGGGTTGAAGGACCACCCGACGGAGGGATCCGTCAGCCGGCCGTTGTATCGAAGGGCCTCGAAACGCGAGAAGTCCATCCGCCATACATCGTCGTTCCTTGGCGGCAGCGAGCGACCTTCGGCCAAGGTCCGCATGCCGGACCAGGGAAAGGCCAGCTCGACCGTCCAGCCACGGTCGAGAGTGGCTGGATCGTTCAGCGTTCCATCGACCCGAACAGCGGTCTTGAGGCCCGGGAAATCCCAGTCCATGAACGCCCACCGCCGGCCCCGGGGGTGTTTCTTGTACCGCAGGGCGTCCTGAAAGCCGCCGAGGACGTCCACAGGATGCTTCAGGAGATCGAACTCCGGCTTGTCGGGGAACCCCCTTCGCTCATAGGCGTCCTGCCAGATATAGAACACCTCATAGACAGTCCCTCGGGCGTTGATCTCGAATTCGTAGTAGCAGTCCGTGCCCGCGATGAACAATTCCACGTCGTTCTCGAAGTATATGGGCGAGTCCCGCTCGGTGAACTGAGCCTGGACGTTGGGCTCCTCGACCCAGAAACCGACGTACAGATTCTCGTCGTCCCACAGCGCCGCCATGCGGGTATCCAGGAATCCAGGTACGCCGGTCACCATGTCCACGAATCGGGGCGACTTCGGAGCCCTTTGCCAGCACGGCTTCGTCAATCGGCCATCGACCACGATCTTCTCGGTGGTCCGCCGGCACGTGTAGTGGCCCACATCCTTCTCGTCACAACCATGTCTGTCTGCCATCTGCACACCTCTACTACCAGGGATTCGCCCATCGAGGCACATCATTCACATAAAAGGATACCCGCTCGTTGACGGGGATCAGAAGAAGAACCGTCGAAACGGTATTGAATGCAAACGTTCCGGCGGCAGCGGGCAGAACGAGCCAGCCCGCGGGTTTGAATCGGCGAGTGAGCAAAACCGCCGCGCCCTGCAGGAGAAAGAAGACCGTGACGTACCCGGTGACGCGCCGAAGGGCGACAGCGAAGAGGTACTCGTGAAGTAGCCCGGAGACGGCAAACGTAGCGAGTGTGGCGACTCGCGGGTTCTTCCACCGACTCAACGGCTTGAAGACGTTCTCCAGCAGCCATCGATGCATGGGCCGATTCCATCGCCGCCAGAAGTCGGCGGGGCTGCATGCCCCCAGTATGTTGGACACCATGAAGAACGCCGCCGGGGCTCCCGCCAGCCGCCAGAGAACCGTATTCGCTTGGAAGGCGTAAACGATCCACATGCCAAGGCAAGTCGATTTCACGGCATGTTCCAGCAGGAACGGCTGGGTTCTCCAGTCGATCCGGAAGACAGCTACCATGACTGCCGAGGCGATGCAGAATTCGGCCACATACCTGCCGGCGTCCAACACGTGTTGTCGGGCGGACAGGCGCGCTCCATAGTCGTCGCCGCTCCTGGCCACGCTCCAGGCATAGTCCGCCAGGAAGACCATGTAGCTTCTCAGACGCAGGCGACTGCCTCGACAGGGATCCAGGTGCAGATCCCACATATGAAGCAGGAAAATCACGAGTACAAGCGCAACTGTCCAGCGGATCGCCTCCACGTCGGTGTGCAGACAAGCGGCGCTGCCCAGGACCGCTGTCCCCAGCGCCACGAGAGCTACCGTGCGATATCTCGGCCCCCACCTACGAGCCCAGAAGAACAGCATCGCCGCTGAATAACCCGCCGCAACTGTCAGGAGAACGCCGATAGAGAACACTCCTCGACAGACCCGGAACACCGCACACACCTGCGTCTGCCGTCTGCTCAGGTACCGTCTGCATTTCTGGTGGGCGCATTATCGTGTGACTGCTGGAGACCGTCAAGCGAATGGATTGAGGGGGCAGATGCCCCGACGATTGGCAAAGGGATGCGGATGATAGGATAGTGTGGAGCGACTCTGACTGTTGCGGCGGTCGCCTGCCTGCACGCATCTATCAGGCGTCGATCACCGGTCGAGATCGCATGAAGTACCCTCGGCGAGGTCACGTGTCGGCGGCTACTTGTCCGGCTTGGACTGTGCTTTGTTGATCTCTTTCTGGACTCGTTTGGCCAGTTCCGTTGCGGCCTCCTTGCCGAGGTCCACGCATTTGTGGATCCCGGAGTTCACGGAACTGACGATGACCTGCGAGTTGATCGATCCCGGCAGTTTTGCCAGTTGCAGTGACTTGCCTTCGCCCGGCTCGGGCGCCGGCGCCAGACAGTAGATCGCCGTGGCGAAACCGGCACAATACACGATCAGCAGGAACAGAAATTTTGTTCTCCAGCCCATGCGGCGATTTCCCCCCTTCCGTCGCAGGATGTTGGCGACCGGCCTCCCGGCCGTTCCACACAATCTCCTACTCAAATTCTACGATAGAACGCGAGTCATGCAAAACAGGGGAACCCATGCGCTGTCAGAGGCAGGTGTCGAGGATCGCCTTCAGCGTGCCGCAGACGATGGCGGCCTCGTCCTGGCTCAGGCGATTGTGGAACGGCAGTGCGATCGTCCGTTCGCTCGCGGACTCGGCGACCGGGAAATCGCCCGGCCGGTGTCCGTATCGCTCGGCGATGAACGGTTGCAGATGCACAGGAGGGAAGTAGTTGCTCACCTGGATGCCCTGGCGGTTCATTTCCCGGAGGACCTTGTCTCGCCCTTCGATCCCGAACCGCTCGGCCAGTCGGACGACGAAGACGAACCAGCTCATCTCGCAGCCGGTCGCCTCGTGCGGCACGATGAGCCGCTCGTCGCCAGCCAGCATTTCCTGATACCAGCCGGCCACCTGCCGGCGAAGGGCCTTGATCTCGTCGATTCGCGAGAGTTGAACGACGCCGAGGGCGCAGTTGATGTCGCTGAGCCGGTAGTTGTAGCCCAGCCGCTGGTGTGCCAACCAGCCGGCGTTCGCGGCTCGACCCTGATTGCGGAGGGAAACGCACAGGTCCGCCATGCGGTCGTCGTCGGTAACGATCATGCCGCCTTCCCCCGTGGTGATCTGCTTGTTGGGGTAGAATCCGAATACGCCGGCTGCGCCGAATGTTCCGGCCTTCCTGCCGTCCAGGGCCGAGCCCAGCGCCTCGCAACTATCCTCCACCACAGGGAGGCCATGCTCGTGTGCAACCCGGCAGATCGTGTCGAAGCCCGCCGGGTTGCCGAAGACCTCGACCGGCAAGAGGGCCTTCGTATGCTCGCCGATCGCCGCCTCGATTTGCGCCGGATCGATGTTCAGGCTCACCGGGTCGATATCGACGAATACCGGCTTGGCGCCCGTCATCATGATGGTCGTCGCAGAGGCAATGAACGTGAACGGTGTGGTGACCACCTCGTCCCCCTCGCCGATGCCGAGGGCCAGCAGGCTCAGAAACAGCCCGCTGGTGCCGCTGTTGACCGCAACGGCCCGTCGTCGACCGAGGTACGCCGCAAATGCGCTCTCAAACTCCCCCGCCACCGGTCCCAGGGACAGGTTCGGGCCGCGAAGCACGTCCACGACGCGTTCGATTTCGCGTTCGGTGATATCGGGCCGCGACAGCGGTATCCTCATGACGATCTCCTTACTCCGGCCGCAACGACGGCGTCGCCGCACAGTCCCATGCACAAGGTGGCCACTTCGACCCCATGCGTGGTCTACCCGTCTATCGGCTGCTGGAAAGAGTTGGGCAAGCGGATTGGCGACAGAATTCCTTCCGCTGACCCAGTGCACGAGGTTTCATAAGAGCGGCGTATGTTATGGGACATGGCCCGCTGCGAAGGCAATTCGCCGCAAGTCCGTGTGTGAAATCTTGCTCTGTCACTAAGGGTCCCTCGGATTCAGGCCGAAAGACAGTACGGTAGCAATGCACTTATTCGGGAATCCTACTTATGGCAAAAGGCAGGAACGTACTGACGACGGGTGATGTCGCAAGAATATGCAACGTGGCGCCGCGCACGGTATCCAAGTGGTTCGACTCCGGGCAGCTCAAGGGCTATCGCATCCCGGGCAGCAAGGACCGCCGAATCCCACTCAGCGAGCTGATTCGCTTCATGAAGGCGAACAACATGCCCACGGACGCGCTGGGGGCCGGCAAGATCCGCGTCCTGGTCTTGGACAGCGACGAGCAATCGGGCAACGGCCTGCTGGAGGCATTGAAAGGCCGGGGCGGCTACGAGGTTCTGGTCGCCCGGAACGGATTCGAGGCCGGGGCGGCGGCTCAAAAGTTCTCCCCGCACGTTGTCCTGATCAACCTGCTGACGAACAGCATCGATGCCCATGCGATCTGCACGAGCATACGGTCCAGCGAGGACCTCGCGACGATCAAGATCCTTGCTCTGGCGAACGCCCTGGGCAGCCAGGAGGCCGTGGCGCTGATGCACAAAGGCTTTGATGGCTACGTCTCGAATCCCACCGATGCCGGCGAGATCATCAAGAAGATCGAGGAAGCCACCGCAATCATCTATTGACGACAGAGAACCGTCGCGAAGGCAGGTCCCCGCGACGTTCGTTCCGACGGCAATTTTGCATGGATGCTTCCTTTCAGGGCTGCACCATCCTATGGTGCAGCCCACGATTTATCGCCCCAGCAGGTTCGTGATGGTTCGCTCCCCCAACGGAATTACCTCGCAGTCGCCGGTCTGGATGCGACCCTGGTCCGGGCCCGTTGCCTCGGATGGGGCGTGAGTCAACCGGCACACGAAGACGCCGATCTCTCGGGTCTTGAGCTTCACCGCCGGTGGCCAGAACAAGTCTTCCTTGAGGACCAACTGGCCCCCGATCGCCTCGGTCGCCCAGCCGGAGAAGCCGAAGATTGCCAGAACCAGGGTGCCCCTTCGGTGGTCTCTAAGTGAGATCACGATCCCTGCGTCCTGCTGGTCACGCAGCCAGGGACAGGTCGCCCACTGGCCCCGGTCGTTGAGATAATGGAGTCCCGGGACGGTCTTGTCCCTGGATCGGAACGGGTTCTCCGGTCCGCCGAAGCAACTTGGCGTATTCTGATCGCTCGGCCGATACACGTTGAAAAAGGGCACCGACGGTTTCCCGGACGGCACAGCGAAGGGCCGGCAGCCGAACAGGTCCGCCACGAAGAACTCGAGCAGGTAGTTGACGCGCTGGCTGCCGATGATGATCGTCGTGCCGGCATTGGCCCCCTGCTGCGCCCGTCCGAAGACCTCCTGTGTTCTGCCAATATCTTCGGCGAGGACCCGCGGATCGACGATGTGATCCATCGGCGAGTAGCGAAAGGGGATGTACTCGAACCCCAGCGGCGGCGGCGGCGATCCCCCCTCGGTCCCCGAGGATAGACGCTGCACGACCAGGTTGGCGACGCTTGCGTCGCGGCGAGAGATCCATCGCCAGAGTACCTCGCCGTCGCGAGTCCATTGGTACTCGCCGAGATAGATCGTCACAGCCCCGCCGTGGCGGGTGATCGCAGTCCAGAGCGCGGCGCGACCCGCCCCGAACAGGGCGCCGGGCAGCTCATCGGCGGGGACGCCGTTCTCGACCAGCCAATTGCACAATCGTCCCAACAGCGAGAACGTCACACCCGCTGAGCGATCGTTGTAGAGCTTGGCAATCGTGTGTCGATTCGCCCCCACGGCCTGGGCGATCTCCTGAATCGCGCCGTGATGATCCAGACCGTGTTCCGTCAGCACTTCCTTGAGACGGCTTTCCACCTTCATCGGACATCTCCTTGCACATATGGCGTTGAGGACAGCCCGCAGAGTTGCATTTGGTCATATCCTGTTCCGGCGGACTGCCCGCGTCGGCCGGCCAAATGGTCATCCATGTAACCATTTAATCATTCTGTGGCTCTCTGGAGTCATGGCACTTCTCTGCCTGTTCAGCCTGTTTCTTGACACCACCAGCCATCGTCATTACATTGTGAAAATGGCTCTCTTGAACAACATAATATCCTGGAAAGAATCGGACGGCAACAGGACGCGTTGGAAAAACGCCGGGCACAGTGAGTCGTCCGCAGCTCCGGTTCAGCTTGTGCCGGGGCATACGGAGAATGTCATGCACGCCGCCGACCTCACCCATGCCGTACAGCGACTGAGGCACGCGCCCTGGCCGTCTCCCGTGACCGACGAGGCCCTGGGGTGGCTGGCGGAATCGCCATCGAGAGTCCGCCTCATCGAGGCCCTGCGCTGTGCCAAGACGGCTCCCGTGGCCCTGGAGATCTTCTGTGCCCTGGAGATCGAGTGTGAACAGGTGTACGAGGCCGTCAGGCGGGTGATCGAATGCGATCCGGCCTCGTGCTGGGCCCTGGTCGAGAGTCTGAATCGGCTCCCCTGGTACGGGGGAATCCGGGCGTTCCTGAGCCTCGACGATCCGCCGGAGTCTTCCCCCTGTGCTTACCCTTTCTACATCCTGGCCCGCAACAAGCTCTTTATTCCCTCGAACATGCCGCCGGAGCAATATGCGTACCTCTATCGGGGCCTGTGGCGCCTGTTGCCCGCAGCCAAATCCGAGAGTTGGCGGTCGCCACATCACTCGGTTGTGGCTATCGTGGAGATGATGGAGAGACACCTGAGGATGCCTCGGCCGGATTCCTTCGTGGTCTATCTGGCGGGACTGTTGCTCGGGCGAATCAGCCCGCTGCAATCGAACCTGGATACGCTTCGGCTTCGTGCCCACGGCGACGGAGATCCGACGGTGAGACATGCGGCACACCTGACAATGAAGCACATCCAGTTCCTGCGGTCCGACGCGAATTCGAGCAGCGTCCTGCCGCGCCTTCATACGCGCGTCGGATAGAATCGGCCGTCAATAGTCCTTGTACTTCCGCAACCACTGCGGCCACGCGTCGGCGCTGACGCCACCGGCTTTCGTCCACAAATTGGCGACTTCGTAGGTGCGATGCCATCGCAACGTCCACAGTTCCTTGAGCCCGACGTGACGCACCGACCAATCCACGAACGCCAGGTTCGTCCAGCCGCTGTGGCGATCGATGCAGAACTGGTTCATCTCTCCCGTGGTGCCCTTGTCGCCCCATCCGTAGTCGAACGGCAGCAGCACCGGGCTGTCGGTGTCCTTGGGCCAGGCATCATGCCAGGTGTTGTCGCCGAAGAGCGGGACTTCGCTGGACCTCTCCAGTTTCTGCGTGCTCTTCCAGAAGTTGCCCGCTGGCCGGTCGGACCCACGACCCTGCGGGCTGTAATTGGTCCAGTTGTTGATGCTGTAGCTGCCGACGAAGTCCTTCGTTGTCCCCTCGCTGCCCAACGGATAACGGTTCGCGATGTCCTCCCGAATCCACGCCTTGAAGGTGCCCCAGTCGGCGGCGTTGGCAACTTGCCGGGTGGCCGTCGGGCAGAATCGCATCTCCTCGTCCTTGTAATAGGGTCGCAGGGCATTCATCCACAGCCCATATGTCTCGGGTTTCCCTGCATTTCCGCTGTGCTGCAGGTAGCCCCACCCCTCGTTGAAGTACCCGTCATTATCATCCGTATACAGCTTGAACAGCAGACCCCAGCTTTTCAGACGGGACATGCAGGCGACGGATTGGGCCTGCTTCTTGACCCGCGCCAGCGCGGGCATCAGGATGGACATCAGAAGTGCGATGATGGCGATGACTACCAGCAACTCGATGAGAGTGAAGCCTCGACGTCTGGTCATGGCGAACCCTTCCTACTGCGAAGCCGAAGACGTACCCGACAGACCGACCACCAATGCATGTATTCTATCAGAGCGCCACGACCGAGACAAGACACAAAAACACCGAAGACAGGTTACTTTCTTGTCCTTTCCTGGAGCATGTAGGTTTGGAGCCGAATCAGCATGTCGCCGCTGATGGTCCTGGCGGACAGGTCCCCCAGCACGACCCCATATCGGTCCTCGGACAGCTTCCAGTGCATCACAATCGCGTAGCGGTTGCTGAAATCGACCTGATCCCCGTAGAAGACCACCTCACGCCCCTGGCTGGCCATGTCATCGCGAAACTGCATCAGGCTGCTGAGGATCCGGCTCTTGCCGGCATTCTCCCCCGCCAGCGTGTATTGAAGAAGCAGCTTGCTGTCTTCGTACATCTGCCTCCCCACGGCGCGGGTTCCGCCGAAGAAGCTGCCGGTCGCCAACAACGCCAGGAGGATCGTTGCGGCTGCCGCAAGCCGGCTGATCCGCAACTCCGCGAGAATGCCAAACAGGTCTGTCCGATGGGGCACCACCCGGCGCGGTATCTGGCTCTTGATCTCCTGGGCGAGCCCGGGCCGGGCCCGGTCGAAACCATGCGCGCCCAACGCCTTCAGATGGTCCACGATCTTCTGCGTTTTCATGGATGCTCTATCCTTCCGATTCTCGGAAAGCAACGTCCGCTGTTCCCGTCACTCGTCCGTCACTTCCTTCCTCAAAGCCTCCAGACCGCGATTCAATCGACTCTTCAGCGTTCCCTCGCGAATCCCGGCGGCGTCCGCCGCCTCGGCAATCGTCAGTTGCTCCATGTAGTGCAGCACGACCGCCTGTCGGAGCTTCCAGGGCAATCGCTCGACGGCCTGGCGCACGCGGTCGCGCTGCTCTTGTTGTCCGACTTCGAGCGAACCGTCAACCCCATCTGCCGGCGCCTCGACGCTGTCGAGACTGACGCTATCCTTGCCTTTCAGCCGCCGGCGATGCAGTCGCGACACGTTGCCGGCGATCCGGAACAGCCAGCCGTTGAGGGCCTTGCCTTCCCGGAGCTGCCCGATATGATACCAGGCCCGCAGGAACGTCTCCTGCGTCAGGTCCTCGCTGATCTGCCGGTCGTGTCCGACGGCCCGCATGAACAGGTAGATCCGCTGGTAGTAACGGTCCACAAGCTCGGTGGCAGCGGTCTGCTCACCACGGCGAAGCCGCTTTGCCAACGCGGCAGCCTCTTCAACGGATGC
>JBDKRX010000177.1:0-13572 GCA_039683175.1 Phycisphaerales bacterium | reverse complement strand
CTGGATCGTTTCCTGGTATTGTCCCCTGGCGTACGATTCCTCGTGAGGGCGAAGCACATCGTCCTTCGCGATGGATGAGAGTACTCGGTCGAATTCCCGCAACACGAATCGGGCAGATGTGTCAGGTGGCGCAGTCGGATCACCCACAAACAAGTCCCGGTTGGCGCTGTCCCATCCGGCTGGACTCCTGTCGGAAGGCACAGGGATCTTCTTCCCAGGCTTCTCCATCTTCGCCACAGGCACGCGAATCCCACCGAGAACTCTCTTGAGTTCGGTGAGTTGAGCAGTCACCCGTTCGGAGAAGCAACCCCTCGCCTGACACATCGTTCGCACAACTTCGTAGGCTCCCAGCATCCAAAGCCACATCAATGACTCGGCACGTGCGACTCGATCAAAATCCACGCAGTCCCCGCGAAACCCCGCATCAAGGTGCTCGATGATCTCGTCTGCAACACTAAGAAGCACACCGACCCGACCGGAGAGGCAAAAGGAAAAGGCTATGAGAGGATCCCGCTCGACGATCTGTTCCCAGGTCGGATTGACCAGCACCTCTCGAAAGCGGTCTCGCATCATCATTCACGCCCTTCACCGGGGCCATCATCTACCCTCACGAGATTCCGACACTTGGCGCGGATGAACTCCGGGTCCAGATCCACGCCGCATTCCCATTCGACCGTGTCAAATGCGATGCGCACCCGCCTGAACTGCTCGAAATCCTTGATCTGCCTGAACACGCCGAAATCCAGATAAGGCGTCATGTCCAGAACGCCTTTGACACCATCCTCAAAGACCACAGCGAGCGAGTAATCCTCGTTCGGATGGACACTGACAACGGCCTGGTACATCTCGACACACTCCTATTCCAGAGGCCGAATCCTGAACGGCTGATCCCCATTCATCACCAAGTCCCAGTTGGCCATCAACTCCTCCTGGTGCAGTTCGGCCCAAGCTTGAACAAGCTTGCACTGTCGCGGTGGGAGAGAACCATCGATAATCGCTCCTGTGCGGATGTCGACAGATGCTTTGAACTCGTTGTAGAACGCGTGGAAGTGCGGCGGATTGTGCTCACCCGGGGCAAAGTACAGCCGAATGATGATGCCGTAAAACATGGATATGGTCGGCATAACAGTTCTCCTCTATCGCCCTGTCGAGGCACTTCCGGTTCAAACATCACACTGGTACAACAGTATACCTTCGGACGGCGGGGTATCGCAAGTCGTGTTATGGAGCATGGCTGATGGGGCGGTCGCGTCGCCACTGTGAGAGCAGGCCGTCTTCGGGGTCCTCTCGCTCGCCGGTCCTTTGGAACAGGTTCTTCTCCAGGACCCGCTGCGAGGCAGGATTGTGCACGGAGGCTTCCGCGGTCACGGCGCCCACGCCACCGTGGGTGAATGCTTCCTCAACCATGCGTGCTACGCATGCGGACGCATAGCCTTTGCCCTCGCAGGAAATCGCGACGCCGTAGCCGATCTCAACGACACCCTGCACAGGGGCGCCTTTGAAGCACCCGGATCCCACGATCAATCGCTGGGACTTGTGGCAGAACAGCCGCGGTGCACACCAGAACCAGTCCTGGCCGGCGTGGTATCCTTCCATCGCACACCGGGCCACGACAGCCGGGACCAGGTCGCCGGCGGCACAGGGATACCCCCGGCACTCGCGCAGGACGAGGCCCGACAGGATGTCCTGGACCTCTGCCGGCGTCAGCCGGATCAGTTCTATGTCCTCATGTTCCATCCGATCGTGACCCCATCGAGCCATTCACTCACGATGAACCGAGCAGGAACTGGCGGACGAACAGCACCGTGGCGTAGAACTGGAAATCGGCGTTCTCTTTCTTGCGGAAGCCATGGCCCTCGTTCTTGGCCATCAGGTACCAGACGGGCGTGCCGTTCTTGGCGACCTGCTCGACCATCTGCTCGGCCTCGGAGCGGGGGACACGCGGGTCGTTGCCACCCATGTCCTTTGTGAACAGAAAGCAGCGGCCGCTCCCGGGTTCGTAGCTCGCGTCGCCAATCGGCTCATCGAAGAACGTCAACTGGGTCCGTGCTCCGCCCGGCTGCTTCACGCAGTGGATCTGGGCCGTGTTGGCGAATCGCGTGGAGATCAGGATCGACCGCTCGGTCGGATGCCAATCCGCCAGCGACGCGGAATGAGACTCAGTGTACCGCCGGACCTCATCGGCCAGCGAGGCCGGGATGGGAGGCAGACCCTGCGTGACCAGGTTCTCCCCCGGACGAATCTCATCACTCTGCCCGAAGGCGACCTGCGCAACCCCAGGGGCACAAGCTACAATCAGCACCGACAGATGAAACACACACCGCTTGGCCACAGCCTATCTCCACACACGAACAACGCCCCTGCCGGTCTGGCCGACGATGCGTCATGGCCCGACCTGGAAGATGCTGGTCGAAGGCGTCGCCTCGAATCGGCCGGTCTTCGGGTTCGCGATAATCTGGGGGACGAGGACGCCGTTCAGGGAACACGGCCGGAGATCGTCGCCTCGGATCGTCATGAGGGATGTGACGTGGTCGTAGACCAGCTCCGAGCCGGCGAAATTCCAGTGATCGGCCTCGCTGTCATACACGATCCCCTTGGAGGCAACGAACGAAACCAAGTCCATCCGCCCATCGGCCATCTTCTGCAGTATTGCCTCCATGTGCCCGGCGACGGCGTACGTCCGCGAACCCCACTTGCCATCGACCAGCGGAAAATACTCCACCTGGAGTTGTTGCTCGTCATCCTCGGCTGCGATCCGGTTCGACAGCGACCAGTATTTCAACGTGTCGAAGTTCTTCGCACGGATGTAACACGGTTCGAGGGGTTTCGCATTGGGGTCCGTCTTGGACCGGATCGTTGTCACGTTGTGCAGCCAGATTTCGCCGGGCCCGGAGGCCATGAATTGGTCCGACTCTGCGTCGTACTGCAATTCGTCGGCGTAGAGAGCGCCCTCGCCTGTGAGCTTGTCCGAGACCCGCCGCGACATACGCACGACCACAGGAAACACCCCGGAGGATGCAGACACATCACCGGGTTTGTCGCCCTCGTCGGCCACGATCCTGCGGACCTCCACCTGGACATCGCCCCTCCCATTCGGATCGATCGCGAGGTCCGCGGTCAGACGGGGGGCGGTGAGCCGATAGTCATCGCTGGCATTCGGCTCGGATCGGCGCAGCGTGACGGTGCAGTCCCCCTCCAGCACGAACTGTTCGGAAGCCGCCAGGAATCGGACCGTTTTCTTCGCCGTCACCATGGCAGGCATGGGCTCGCCGCCGGCCTTCTGGCCCAGGCTGTTGGGATCAATGAGGAGACTCGTCGCGAACGGGCCCACCATCGCGGCATCGCTCGTAAGAAAATCGTAGTCGATACGCCGCGCCGTGACCTGCCTGCGCCCGGACGGGGTCATCTCTTCCGGCACAGCCTCGGCGGGTGGACTCTCGCTCGCATCGAGCGGAACAGTCCCGGCAGCCCTCTGCGGTCCATTCGTCAGCGAGATGGCGGCGCCCCCCTCGCACGTGACCACGATATCATACAGCTCTTCCGGGATGGAACTCATCGCCACATGCGACGAGGCAGCCGTGTTCAAGGCATTGGCATCGGCAGGCACGGCGGGCACAGGCTGATTCGCATCGACCGCCGGTGTGGACCCACGAGCGGGCCGGTCCGGCCGAGACCACTGAATGTTGTTGATCGCGAGCACCTCCTTTGCGAAGGCCACGCCATCGGGGCTGTCCAATCGGACGTTCTTGCGGAAGACGCACTGATATACATCCGCCGGAGGCGCGTTCGGATCGGCTGGTGGCGTTTCGCTTCCGGCGCCGCCGATGGATGCGACCTGGCCAGAGTCCTTTTCTGTCGCAGGACGGTCCCCGGCAGAACGTTCCGAGTCGGGGGAACCGATCTTGGCCGCCGCCTTCACCTCGCTGGTCCTCAAACGCAAGCTGTCGAGATCGAAGATGCGGAACAATTCGACCCGGCTCCGGGCCGTATTGTACACCAGCTCCATGCCCGTGCCGGTGAGGCGCACGGCCCGCGAGAGGAACCGGACGGTCCCTGTGGACGAGAACAGCGACTTTTCGGCAAGGAAACCCACGTCATCGAGGTGGATGAAACACTCCCAGGGATTATCCGGGTCCGTCGGGGTCAGATGGATGACGACGTTCCCGGTGAACATGGCATCGGTCGGCATCGGCCGGCCGAACACCTCGTCGACCTGGGCCGTACCACGGTCCGCCGTCACCCGGCAGCAGACCTCGCGGAGGAACAGGTCCATGTACGGCTTGGATATCTCCCACTGATTGCCGCGTTTGTACAGAAGCTCGTGGAAGCCGAACCGCCGGTCAATCCGGCCGGCATCGTCCCTGTGCAGCAGGTCGGTGTCCTGAACGTTCCCCACGCCGACGCCGGAGATCGATCCGACTTCGCCCTGGACATCGGACTCGTTCGCATCGCCGCCGGGCGCAGACGCCGACGCGGCGGCTTCAACGACGATCGGCGGCGTACGATCGACCCGCATATAGAGCAGAAAGGCTCCCGCCAACACACTCAGTGCGGCCAAGCCTACAGCGAATTTGCGAATCCTGGGACCCATCATCCACGCCAATTGCGATTACGTCAGGTAGCGTTCCATCAAATCCGCCCACCGGCCGGAGTTCTTGAGAATGTGCTCGATCACCTCCCGAACTGCCCCTTCGCCCCCTCGACGGACCGTCACATAGTCCGCGTGCTCCTTCAACTCGTCCACGGCGTTCGCCACTGCCACGCCGAAGCCTACATACCGTACGATCGGCAGGTCCATCAGGTCGTCGCCGACGTAGGCGACTCTCTCGGGCGACAGTCCAAGCTCCGCCAGGAGTTGTTTGAGGGCGGGCAGCTTGGAGTGGCAGTCCTGGATCACGTACGGAATCTCCAGCTCCTGCGCTCGGCGAGTGGTCGCCTGGGAGACTCGTCCGCTGAGCAGCGCCACCTTGAGCCCGGCCCGCTGCCACATCCGGATCCCGTGCCCATCCAGGATATGGAAGCACTTGCTTTCGCCGCCGTCGCTGTGGACGATCAGGCGGCCGTCGGTCAGCACGCCGTCCACGTCCAGGACGAGCAACTCGACTGCGCCGAGATCAAAAGCGGGTTTCCTGTCCATAGCACCACTCGTCTCTGGGTTCACGATCTGTCAGCCGACCACTTTGATCGTCACGATGTCCTGCACGTCGATCAGTCCGACGGGCCGGTCATCCGCGTCCACGACGGGCAATTCATCGATGCGATACTTGTGAAAGAGGGCCGTGGCTTCCGCCGCCAGGGCATCGGCGCGGATTCTCTTGCAGCCGGCGGTCATGACATCGCCCGCCGTAAGATCGAAGACTCCCGGGCCCTGTCGGGTCAGGAACCTGCGCAAGTCCGCGTCCGTAATGATCCCGACCAGCCGCCCGTTCGCATCGACGATCATCACCGCACCATGGCGCTTCACATCACTGGTCTGCTCCAGCATCCGCCGGATCGAGTCCCCGGCGCGTGCGATGGGGAGCTTCTCGCCCGGCCGGAACATCATCGACTGCTCCACGGTCATCAGCTTCGTGCCGAGCGAACCGCCGGGATGAAAGCGAACGTAATCCTCCACGCTGAAGTCGCGGGCCTTCATCACAGTAAAGGCCAGCGCGTCGCCGATGGCGAGCATGCAGGTCGTCGAGACGCTCGGGGCCACGCCCAGCGGGCAGGCCTCGCTCAGCTTGCCCATGCACAGGACCACGTCACTGTGCCGGCTGAGGGTCGAGTCGCTGTCGCCGGTGATGGCGATCAGCGCGATCTGGCGTTGCTTGACGAGGTTGATCAGGCGAATGACCTCATCGGTCTCGCCACCGTAGCTCAGGATCAACACGATGTCGTCGTCACGAAGCCGGCCCAGGTCCCCGTGCACCGCCTCGGCCGGGTGCAGGAAATGGCTGGGCGTGCCGGTGGAAGCCAGCGTGGCGCTGATCTTGCGGCCAATGATCCCGGCCTTGCCGATCCCACTGACGATACACGACCCGGAACACTGATAGATCATCTCCGCGGCCCTGGCGAACTGGGCGTCGATGACCGGCGTCATCGATGCAATCGCCTCAGCCTCGGCGCAAATCACACTCCGCGCGTAATCAAGATCGAGTTCCACGGTCTTCGGCCTCCCTGCCGGTCGACAGCTTCACTTCCCCGCCGCGGTCGTTGAAGCACATCAGCAGCCGCTGCTCACCGGCATAGTCGGGAGAGGAATGGATGATGATCCGTTTCTCCGTCACCTGCTCGATCTGGGCAATCGCGGTCCTTTTTTCGTTCTGGAGGAATTCTCCGACCTCTTTCGGGACCGTCAGCTCGATCCGGCGGATATGCTCCTTGGACACCGCCAGGTTCAGCAGACGGATGATCTCGAGCGCCAGCGATTCGTGGCTCTTCACGAAGCCCATGCCCGCACACTGAGGGCAGGCCAGGAAGGTGCTGAACTGCAACGACGGCCTCATCCGCTGCCGGGTCATCTCGATCACGCCGAACCGGCTGATGTGGAGCAGCTTGGATCGGGCCCGATCCGTCTTCACCGCATCGCGAAACGCCCGCTCGACCTCTTTGCGATGTTTGGCGTTCCGCATGTCGATGAAATCGCAGACGATCAACCCGCCGAGGTCACGGAGCCGCAGTTGCCGGGCGATCTCGGCGGCCGCTTCCATGTTGTTCTCGAAGGCGGTCTGTTCGGCGTTCTTCTGCTTGCGGAACCGGCCGCTGTTGACGTCGATGGCGACCAGCGCCTCGGTCTGCTCGATCACGATCGAGCCGCCGCTCTTGAGATCGACCTCGCGCGACTGGATCTTGGCGATCTCATCCTCGATCCCGTGCTTGTGAAAGATCGGGATCTTCTCCTCGTAGTGGACGATCTTCGGTTTCAATCGCGGCGCCGCGATGGAGAGAAAATCCTTGATCTTGCGGACCGTGACATCCGAATCGCAGACGATCTTGTCGATCTCGGGACCGAAGGTGTCTCGCAGGGCGCGGATCACGAGGTCCGACTCCAGGTAGATTTCGCCCGGGGCCTTCTCGCTCTCCATCCGGCTCTGAATCGCCCGCCAGAGCCGGTCGAGATACTTCAGATCGGCCTGGATGTCCTTCTTCGACGCTCCCTCGCCGGCGGTGCGGATGATGAATCCGTGCCCTTTGGGGGCTTTGCACTCGTCGAAGACGCCCGCCAGTCGCTTGCGCTCCTCCTCATCCTCGATCTTGTGCGAGATCCCGTAGTTCTTCATCCAGGGCATCATGACCAGGTGCTTGCCCGCCAGGGCCAGATACGTGCTGAGCGTGGGCCCTTTCGTCTTGAGCCCTTCCTTCGTCACCTGGACGACGATCTCCTGGCCGCGCCGGAGACAATTCTGCATCGGCGGGCGGTCTTTCAACGCCTGCCGGCGGCCGATCACTTCCAGCACGTCCTTCTTACCCCCCGGGAAGTAACGGGGATGCAGATCGCTGATGTGAAGAAACCCGTTCTTTTCGGTGCCGATATCGATGAAGGCTGCCTGAATCCCCGACTCGATATTGACGATCCTCCCCTTGTAGATACTGCCGACGTGCGTGCCGGCGCTGGACCGCTCGACGTAGAGTTCCTCGAGCCTGCCGTCCTCGACGACGGCGACACGGCACTCCTCGCGTTCGGCGACATTAATCAACATCTCTCGTGCCATCTTCTATGTCCTCTGCCCCGCTGTCCGAGCGAGGCTGCTGTACTGCATTCTGAAGTTTTGTGGTCTCCCATACGACGTTGCCCCTCCGGATCGGCCCGGCGAGATCCTCCACTCGCAGATCCAGGAGCCGCAGGATCTCATCGACCCGGATCGAGCCGGCGTCGCCGGTCGTGTGCTCCACGATCAGCTTGCCCGGCTCCAGCCGGATCGACCGAAGAAAGGACCTGACATCGATGCTTCGAGCCGCCTTGTCGCCTCCCGAAGCCCTCTCTATCGTACAATGTTCACTGGCCATCACCCCGGCGATTCTCTCCGTCAGACCGGCGGTCCGATCGGTCCGAACCGGAAGAACATACTCCGCAGACCGCGGCCCAAACGAGGCGTTCGGGCCCGCCAGGGTCACCGCGAGCACCTCGATCCCCTCGGGCAACTGCTCGGCCAGCGCCCGCATCATGGCCGCCTCCGACTCGGCCCGATCCCCGACGGACCCGGCTGTCGGATCTTCACACAGCCTGGCGACCAGCAACTCATCGTCCGATTCCACTCCTACCGGTCTGGGCAGTGGAAGAGACAACCGAGGGTGAGGATTGAAACCCTCACTGTATCGCACCGGGATGTCCGCCCGGGCACAGGCCCGCTGGAGCACGCGAGACATCTCCGCGTGGGAAAGCATCGCCGCCGTACCGATGACCCGAAATCGGACGATCATCGTCGCCCGCGTGGGGGACAGAACCCCGGCCCTACCCTCCGAAGAACGATGCGGATTGTCACTCAATGGCTCGATACCCGCTCCTCAGATCACGAATCTCAAATCATCCTTCATTGATCTCAGAAAGCCTCCGGAAGGATCTTCCTGGCCGCGCTGCGAAGATAGCCCGAAATCTGCCGCTCGGAGTTCATCGCCAGCACTTCCCTCGCCAAGTGGTTGCAGTCCTCCATGGTGACGGATCGGATGACCTGCTTGATCTCCGGGATCATGGGAGGCGTCAGGGAGAGCGTTCGGACTCCCAGTCCCAGCAGGAGCATGACGTACTCAGGTTCGGAGGCCGTTTCCCCACAGACGGAGACGTCGATCTGAGCCTTGTAGGCATCCTGAATGACGGTTCGGATCAGCCGCAACACCGCCGGGTCGGCAGCCGAGTACAGGGTCGAGACCAGCTCATTGCCCCGGTCGACCGCCAGCGTGTACTGGGTCAGATCGTTCGTGCCGATGCTGAAGAAGTCGGCATCGCGAGCCAGCGTCGAGCCCATCAAAGCGGCCGACGGCGTCTCGACCATGATGCCCACCTCCATGTCCCGATTGTACGCAATCCCCTCCTCGTCCAGGTCCTCCATCACGTCGTGCAGGATCATTTTGGCCTGCATCAATTCCTGGATGTTCGTGATCAGCGGGAACATGACCTTGACCTGCCCGAGCACGGAGGCCCGCAGGATGGCCCGCAGTTGCGTCTTGAACATGGTGAGATTCTGCAGGCAGAACCGGATCGACCGGAGCCCCAGGAACGGGTTCGGCTCGGGCGCCGCCCGGCGGCTTTGCGTGTATTTATCGGCACCGAGATCGAAGGTGCGAATGATCACGGGCTTGTCCTTGAAGACCCGCATCACCTCGGCATAGGCCTCGTATTGCTCCTGCTCGACAGGCTCCGTGGGCCGGTTGAGGTAGAGGAATTCCGTGCGATACAGACCGACGCCTTCACCGCCTTTTTGTAGCACGACCTGGGCCTCATCCGGGAATTCGATGTTGCCCAGAAGGCGGACCCGCACATTGTCCCGTGTGACAGCGGCCTTGGTACGAATGCCGTCGAGCTTGTGTTCGAGCGCGAGGAACTCCCGCGAGTACACCTCGTACTGGCGGATCGTCTCCTCGTCCGGGTTGACGATGACAATACCGCGATTGCCGTCGATAATCACGGGGTCGCCCCCGCGAACCACTTCCGTCAGATCCTCCAGGGCGACAACCGCCGGGATGCCCAAAGAACGGGCGACGATGGCCGTGTGGCTGGTGCGTCCGCCGGCGTCGGTGGCCATGCCCTTGACATAGTCCCGGTTGAAGCCGGCCGTCTGCATCGGGCTCAGTTCCCTCGCGATGACTACGACCTCTTCTCTCAGGTGAAGAATATCCTCCCGCTTGGTCCCGAGCAACTGGCGCAACAGGCGCCGTTCGATGTCGTAGATGTCCGCCGCACGCTCGCTGATGTACGTATCCTTGACGTTGGCGAAGTGCGACGCGATCTCCCGCACGACGGTCGAGACGGCGTATTCGGCCGTCACGGATTCGGCGTGGATCAGGTCGGTAATCTTGCGCCGCAGGCTGCGGTCCCGCAAGAAACGCATGTGGACCGCGAAGATGTCCCGGATGCGCCCACCGCTGGCCTGACCCTGACCCGTCTCGAGCTGGGTCAACTCCTCGATCGCGTCGCGGAAGGCGTTTCGGACGCGCTGGATCTCCACAATCCTCTGCGAGGACTCGATCTCCCGCCGGGGAATGCGATAATCCTCAGAGTCGAGGATCAGCGACTTGCCGATCGACACTCCCGGCGAGACGGCTATACCCTTTTTTATCTCCATGACCGGATCTACTGAGTTTCGTTACCCTTTGCCCGGGGGGGGCGGCTCGCCGAACAGGCGGATCTCGACCAGATCGCGCAGGGCCTCGATGGCCTTCTCGGCGTCGGGCCCTTCCGCCCGGATCTCCAAGCGGGTCCCGCAGGTCGCCGCCAGCATGCTCATCTGCATGATGCTCTTGCCGTCCACCGGGGTCTGGCCGTTGCTGACGAAGATCTCGCAGTCGAACTGGCTCGCCAGATCCACAAACTGCATGGCCGGGCGCATGTGGAGACCGTCGGCGTTGCGAATCTCCACAGTTGTCTGAGACACCAGTTTTTCCAAGACCTCTTCTCCCATCAGCACCCAGGGGTTGTCTGATAGCGGATTGATCTGAGCATCACCAGGAGGGGTTCTCATCCGCTTCTTTGAGCAGATCCTCAAGATCGCTCGCGTTGCGACACTGCCGAAGGAACTTGCGGAACCTCTCCTTCTGCAGATGCCGGAAGATGTTCTCCATGGCCTGCAGGTGCTTGTCGGGATTGTCGACCGGGCTGATCAGCAGGATCACCGAATAGACGGGCTGCTCGTCGAGTGAGGCAAAATCGATCCCGGCCGCACTGTGTCCGACAGTCGCCACAACCGCCTTGACCGCCCCGTGCTTGACGTGAGGCACCGCCACACCCTTGCCCATGCCCGTGCTCGCCTCGTTCTCCCGCTTGATCACGGCCTTGGTCACATCCTTGCCCGACTCGGTCGGGATTCTGCCCGCAGCGACCAGAGCCGCCACCAACTCGGTAATGGCCCCATCACGATCCTTTGCCTGCAACTGAGGGATCGTCGCCTCGAAACACACAAACTCTTCAAACTTCATGCTTTGCGCCCAGCCTTAACCGTAACCGCATCCACCCAACGACATGAAAAGCAAGCCGATTCCTACAGGGGTCCCCGAGCCCCGCCAACGCGAAAGACCGTGTTGGCAAGCCCGACCCAAACGACAGGCGCAGCGTGTCGCCCGGCCGCACGGTTTGTAGCCGGAACAAACACGCAACGCAGAGCGTTCGGGAATTCTACGAGACCGTCGGCTTGACAAAACCATCCCCCCCACTCGTGTGTTTGTCGTCTCGTTCTTTTGCCTTCTTCTTGCGAAGCTGCTGTTCAAGCTTGTGCATGGCTCCGTCGATGCATGGGGAGGCATCGCTACCCGCTTCGGTCGCCACAAAGACGTTCCCGTGCTCTCCCCTGGCAATGATCTCCACGCTGATCTTGTTCGTCCCATGCGTGCTGTCGACAATCACCTCCACCTGATTGATGCCGTCATAGTACCGCGGCAGCTTCGACGTCTTCTCTTCGGCATACGCCCTGATCGAATCTGTTATGGTAACGTGCTTGCCCGAGATAGTGAACTGCAATGCCTGTCTCCTTAATCAATCAAGACCAACGATTCTCTTATGACCACAGAACCGATCCTTCAGGCCTTCCGCGAGCACGGCGTCATGCTCGCCCTCAGGCGAGATCACACCCCCGCACGGACAACGGACCCCGTCGCCTTGTCGATCGCCATATCCAGCGCAACCGTCCTGTCCTTCGGCACTGCCATCACCCAGCCGGTCACAGGCGTCTGCACCTTTCACCCCTCACCGTCGGGGACGTCCAGTCGGCACGCTCGGCGATCGCTACGCCGACAATCGCTCAGGCGGCTGGCAAATTGCGGTCCAAACGACGCTGATAGCCTAATTTCCGGTCCCTCCACAGTCAACAGAAATATCTTCCCGGGGCAGGTGGGCGCCCAGGAGATGGATGAGCCCCCCCGGCAGCGAGGCCAGTATCCAGATGAACCGCTGGCAGAACACCAGAGCCAAGGCCTGCTCGACCGGCGCACCGGTCAGTCGACAGAAAAGCCCGACCGTCCCTGCTTCCACAATGCCCAGCCCGGCAATGCTGATCGGCACCGCCCCCACCACCCACATCACCGGAAACACGAAAAGGTAGTACCTCAGTCCCACGTCGATCCCCAAGTCCCGCCCGAGGAGCCAGAAAGCCACGATCACAATGCTCTGTCCGATAAATGTCAGGACTACTGTTCCCAGGAGGATCCAAGGCCTTGTACAGTATGTCACCACGGCGTCCTTGGCTCTTCTCAGCAGGAAAATGCCTCGAAGCCGGATGACCGCCACCCAGCGGGCAAGTGCCGTCCGGCTGGCGGGATGGACCAGCGAAACCGCAAGCAGGATCACAGTGACAGTCGCCACTCCCAAGATCGCCTGCGGATGCTGCGAGAACCACCCCGCTCCCCCTTCCTTCGCCTTGAAGAGGGCCGTAATATGCCCCCGGAGAGATATCATATACGTGAGGACCGCCATCAAAATCAGCCCAATCAGCCCTATGACGCGATCCAGAAAGACACTCAGCACCCCCTCCAGGCGCTTGTTCGTGTGCTTCGTGACGTACCAGGCCTTCACCAGGTCGCCGCCGACCGATCCCGGCATGATGTTGCTGTAGAACAGTCCGAGAAAAAACAGCCGAACAGCAGCCAAAACACCGATATGGATCGATTGCACCCGCAGCAGCAGCCACCACCGAACCGAGATGACCACCTGGGCAAGCGCATAGACTGCCAGACTGAGGCAGAAATACCCCAGGTTCAGGCTGTGAAACACCACCGCCAGTTTTCCCCAATCCTGGCCGTGCAGGAGCCATAAGATCGCCGCCGAGGCGACCGCGATCCGGGCGATCCATGAGAAACGTCCCTTCTTTCCAACGTTGTGGGCGTTCGGCAAAGCCTGTCTCCCAAAAATCCATTCTCATACTAAATCATAGTCGGTAAAGCATTCCGTGGCAAGAAGTTATCGTTGTCGATTCCAATTCAGGGCAATCTCCATCAGTTCCCGCGATTCGATAATGCTCGACAAGGAATACTCTGCACGTCTTGTCCGGGCGCTCCGTGCATCATTGACTATTTGCCAAGTACCGACTACTGTCTATGCTTCAGAATGGAGATCGCACCGGCACAAGCCTGGTGGAAGATCGTCGATAGAAAATAGTAAATCCCAGAGGGTGTCGCCATTGGAATCGAAGCAGATTGAAGAAGGTTTGCAGTTCACGCCCAAGTTCAATGCCGAGGGTCTGATCCCGGCCATCGCCCAGGACGCCCTCACCGGGCAGGTCCTGATGGTCGCCTGGATGAACCGCGAGGCCCTGGACCTCACGATCGCCACCGGCCGGGCCACCTATTACAGCCGGTCCCGCAAGAAGCTCTGGAAGAAAGGTGAAGAGAGCGGCCACGTCCAGACGGTTCGCCAGATCCTCGTCGACTGCGACCAGGACTGCTTAA
>JBDKRX010000176.1:0-23512 GCA_039683175.1 Phycisphaerales bacterium | reverse complement strand
CTGCGGAAACAGCTTTCACTCACGAAGGTGAGCAGGAGCGTCTTGCCCCGGTAGTCAGCCAGGCGGATGCGATCCAGGCCAAACGTGGGCACATCGAAATCCGGCGCCGGATCGCCCAGGGCGGTCTCTGATCGCACAGGTACCAGGCCCAGATCGAGCGGGACATCAAGCTCGCTGTCGCTCGCCGGCAACGGGACTTCGAACTCGTACCAGACAGATCCGATCGACCTCGACAGCAGATGCTCATGCCCAGGCGCTACCGACATCATGCTACCGTTGTAGGGTCCGCCGCGGCTGACCTCGCCTCTCAGAACGTAGACGCCCGGCTCGACGTTGTCCACATGGAACTCGGACCAATCGTCCATCCCGACAGCCAGGTACTTGTCGTCCTGGGGGTAGTTGTCGTTCACCCAGACGGAATAGGCCTTGCCCTCCGGGCTTTCATCAAACTGCGCAAGCCACGTGCGGACCTCTTCGACGCTCATCTGCTCATATCTCGACGGCCTGGGGATCTTGTCGAACGGCACGGGGACGTTCGCAGGGATCAGCCTCAGGCCGGCACGGATGGGGACATCCGATGCGACCGGCACAACCAACTCGCCTACGACAGTCCGCCCGGCTCCACCCACGAGCAGATCCAGCGTCTGACCCGGTTCGACTGTGTACGTCTCGTTATAGAGCATGAACTTGCCGGGATAGACCTTCTCGAATACGAACCGACCATCCTCGTCTGTGACCGCCTTCATACAGTCCATGCCGGCCTGTGGGAGGGCTTGATCGTAGAATGGGAACAGACACAACTCCTGGTTGGCCGCAAGCCGGCTGCCGATACGCCACTGGCCTCGTACACGAGCCCATGGTTTGAGCATGATAAAGCCGTTCCGAACAAACTCCTCGTAGGATGCACCGCCTATGCCCCGATCGCTGACCACAAGAAGCGGATCCTGACAAACCGCGGCCTGGAACACGAAACGCCCGTCGTCGCCGGTCATCGTGTGAACGTGGGCCCGCCCATCGACGGCGGCCCGCCCATTGTATATCTCCACGTTGTTCTGCCCCCAAATGACTTGAGCTCCCGCGACCGGGAAGCCGTTGGCATCGAAGACATAGCCGGAAGCGCTCCGTTCCACCTCGCCTCTGGTCAGGGCAATGTCGATCGTCGCGACCGGTTCATTCGCGTCCACAAACCGGGACTCCTGCGGCAGGTAGCCCTCTGCCTCGATGCGGACCGCATTCGCCTGCCCACCATCGTGGAATGCATAGCTGTAGTGGCCATCGGTGAACCACTTGGCAAGGCTCTCCAATTCTCGCGGCGCGGCATACAGATTGCCTCCACGCCAGCGGGGGGTCACCTTGAACTGGCGGATCGGCTTGCCCGTCGAGCTGTCCGTAACGGCCCCCTGAATGGTCACCATCCTGGCAAGGACAAAGGTCGGCTGCGGATCGCCAACAATTCCTTTGAGTCGGAGGAATTCCACACCGTTCCTGTAACCGCTCTTGCTGATGTGCATCTGGACTTCCCCGGCCGGCGCGTAGTCCCACGCGAACACCCCATTGGCATCGGTCGTGCCCGCCCACTTCAGAACGCTGTTGAAATCCCAATGCACCAGCGTGACAAGAGCCCCGTCAACCGGCTGCCCGGAGGTATCGATCACACGACCGAAGAGCATCTCGGCTGGTTCGAGGACGAATTCGGTCGGGGGCACCCCTTTCTCGGAAGGCAGTTCCCGCACTTGAGGGATATATCCCCTCGCCTGAACGGTCACAAAGAAGGACTGATTGAAAGGACTCACCTGGGAGAACGCAAAACGCCCCGCGGCATCGGTCTTTGTCCACCTGTTGCCATTGACCTGCCTTGTCCCCACTTCGGCCCCCACGATGGGAGTGCCTGCTGCGTCCGCTACGTGTCCGACGATCGTCATCCCCTCGTCCAAGACCATCACGGCTCGTTGGGCCCGCAGGTCTTCGAGCGTCAGGTCCCTGGGCATCGAGAATTGGGCGTCGGCAAACTCGGGATGCTCCACACAGAGGTAGAGATCCGTCTCAATCCGGGCCGGCACGCTGTCCGTCCGCCATCGGCCCCGGTCATCGGTCGTCAGCTTGACGGACACGGTAGGACGGGGTTGCTCGGACCCGGCCTGTTGATCCACGTAACCAAGCAACTGCACGCTCGCCCCTTCAACCGGCTGGCCGGCACTATCCTGGACCACACCCCCAATGACGGTTCCCTCCTCCAAGAGGAAGCGAACAGTCCTCGGAAGGTTCTGTTCACGTACGGCCCGAAGCTGTACCTGCTGTGCGACGCAGCCCCCAGCGGAAACGGAGATACTCACGTATTCGGGCGTCAGGCCGGCCAGATCCAGGATGAATGCCCCCTTTTCATCAGCCGTATGCGCCCGGTTTTCCGTGTCGCCGTCAATGAAGGTCCGAATGTCGGCGTTGGGGATCGGGACTCCCGTGGCCTTCTCACATACGAGCACCGTAATCCTGGGATCATGGCCGGGGGTCGAAGGCGTCTGGTCCTGGGCCCGGTTCTCGCCGCCAACCCCTTCCCGCCGGGAGGAAGATTGGAGGATTCGCTCGATGCTCTTACGGAAGGGGTTGTCATTGGCGGGGCCCTGCCATCGATCCGCCAGCTTCTGCAAGGCAGGGATCGCCGACTCCTCTCCCATCAGGGCCAGATAGTCCGCTACGGCAATCTTGGTCTGATCCTGCCCGGTTTCGAGCAATTCCAGCAGTCCGTTCGCATCCGCTGCGGCAAAGAGCTCCCGCGCAAGCTGTGCCTCTCGTTCCTGAGTCGTGAGAACCGGGGCTGGAGCATCTTCTCCCTGGGGCGCTTGTACGACGGCACGGTTCCTGTCTTCCGGCGTGGCCGGCCTCTCCCGGCCGGTCAGGTGCCGGGCCAGCAGCAGGACGGTCAATGCCAGGACCGCCGCCGCCGCGAGTTGAGTGATTCGGCTGTGCATGATCGCTCTCCCTATATCCTGCCACGAACGGGCAGGGGTTTCGCTGATGGATGTATCCAGGGCCGAGAACATCTCCGACAGCGTTCGTTGATCGAAGGCCGCCGAGGTATGGTCCCCAAGCCCATTGAGAAGCCGTTCTATTTCGTCTGCCGGTCTCATGGTTCCAACTCGCTATTCAACAGCGACCGCAGTTTGTCAATTCCGTATCGATAGCGTCCGCGGGCGGTATTCGCGGAGATGCCCTGATGCCGAGCGATCTCCTCGAAAGCCAATCCCGCCTGGGCGCGCAGGAGCAGGACCTCCCGTTGCTCCAGGGGCACCTGCTCCAAGGCTTCACGCAGACGACCGGCCAGTTCGGCGGCAGCGGCGCGTACATCCGGGGCCGCAGCATCGGCCGTCGGACGGGCGACGCGATCCTCGTTCCGCCGATGGCGAATCTCGGTCCGGGCCAGGTTGCGCACCCGGTTGCAGATGCTGACGCTCAGGTAGGCCCGCAGGCTGCTGGTCAGTCGCAACTGGGGCAGGTTCCTGGCAAACGCCACGAACACATCATGCACGATGTCCTCGGCCAGAGTTTGGTCGCCCGTCATGGCTCTGGCCAGGGTCAACAGAGGGTCCTTGTGCGTCTCATAGATCCGGCGCAGGGAATCCCTGCACCCTCGCGATGCCTTTCTCAATAGGACTCTGTCGCTCACCATCGGTCGTCCGAGAACACGAAACTCCGTCAGATGGACCATCTCAGTAGCATGGGCGTCCCGCCCATGATTCCGGATCACGGGCAAGATGCCCGTGCTATTACAAAGACATCCATCATGCAGGTCCGGTATCGCGATACCAGAAGAAAATGGAGGCAATCGCCACAATCGGCACGGGAGTATTCTCCGACAAATCGCTCGCAGACCCTACTGGCGACAAACCCACGCTTCATTCCGTTCTTTCTGCCCCCAACACGCGTCATACCGCTGAAAATGGCCGTAAAAGGCTTTTTTCGCACCTCGCTGTCTGCTATAATAACGACATGGTTTCGGAACCGCGTACTCGTTAGAAGTTTTCCCGGAGGAGGATGCAATGGACGAAGCCAGTCTCGAAGGCGCGTTGAACGAATTGGCCAAACAATTCGGAGAGGGCGTCGATCTCAATCAGGCCAAACTGGCCGACCTCGCCAAGCAGGCAGAGGCCAATCGCAAGCAACTCCAGAAGAGCATCAGCACGCTTCAGGAATTATTGGACTACCTGCGGGTCTGCATCAAATACCAGGCGTTCGATCTGGAGGCGACCCGGCGGGAGAACACCTACCTCCGCAAGCTGCTGGAGGAGAACCCCCGCAACAACGAAGAGGGGCAGTAACTCGGCGGCGGCAAACCTGTCGTACGGCGGGGCTTGATTCACAAGGTTCCGAGCCTCCCTGTCGTGCCGGATTGCCTCGATTTGTTCCACAATCATGGGGGTGTTTCTCGTCGTAGCGGGCGGACTTGCTCGTAGCCGCATCGTTTTACACGCGAAAGTGCTGTTAATCCCAGAGGTTATGTTTTTGCCGGCACATGGGGGAAAGTTTCCATCGGATTTTGCCGATACCTGGATATCGGGGCGGAACCCGGTTTTATGTGATGAACATGGAGGCCATCTGCGTCATATAACTGTAGACCGTACGATGTAAGGAGTTCGCTTCTTGTCCTGTTGTGCAGACTTCTCGGTCGAGCCCGGTTGACGGAGTTGACAAGGCGACGGGATTGTGCGATAAGATGAACACCATCGAGAAACCGGGCAATGTGAAGCCGTAACAACGAAGGGATACGGGCATTCTTTGGAGTAGGTCATAGACGAAATGTTTGAGCGATTCACAGACCGAGCGAGAAAGGTGATGGCGCTGGCGAATCAGGAAGCCCAGCGATTCAATCACGAATACATCGGGACCGAGCACATCCTGCTGGGCTTGGTGAAAGAAGGCAGCGGCGTCGGCGCGACGGTTCTCAAGAACCTGGACGTGGACATCAAGAAGCTTCGCCTGGAAGTGGAGAAGCTGGTCAAGAGCGGCCCGGACATGGTCACCATGGGCAAGCTCCCCCAGACGCCGCGAGCCAAGAAAGTCATCGAGTACGCCATTGAGGAGGCCCGGGCCCTCAACCATAACTACGTCGGCACGGAGCACATCCTGCTGGGCCTGCTTCGTGAGAGCGAAGGGATTGCCGCCCAGGTGCTGATGAATCTGGGCCTCAAGCTCGAGGACGTCCGCCAGGAGGTCCTCAACCTGCTCGGGGCCGGCGTCGAGGACGCCCCGAACGATCTCGGGTTGAAGATGCCGCCGGGGGCCGCAGGTCGCAAGACCAAGAGCAAGACTCCCGCACTGGACAGCTTCGGCCGGGATTTGACGCAACTGGCGATCAATAACGAGCTGGACCCGGTGATCGGCCGCAGCAGAGAGATCGAGCGGCTGATCCAGATCCTCTGCCGCCGGACGAAGAACAACCCCGTCCTGCTCGGCGAGGCCGGCGTCGGCAAGACCGCCATCGTCGAGGGGCTCAGCCAGCAGATCATCAACAAGCAGGTCCCCGAGATCCTCAAGGAAAAACGCATCGTGGTGCTCGATCTGGCGATGATGGTCGCCGGGACGAAGTATCGCGGGCAATTCGAAGAACGCATCAAGGCGGTTATCAACGAGGTCCGACGCGCCACGAACGTCATCCTGTTCGTGGATGAGCTGCACACGCTCGTCGGCGCCGGCGGCGCCGAGGGCGCGATTGACGCTTCGAACGTCCTGAAGCCGGCGCTGGCCCGAGGCGAGGTCCAGTGCATCGGCGCCACGACGCTCGACGAGTACCGCAAGTACATCGAGAAGGACGGCGCCCTGGAGCGTCGGTTCCAGACGATCATCGTCGAGCCACCCTCCAAGGACGAGACGTTCGAGATCCTTCGTGGCTTGCAGGATCGCTACGAGGCGCACCACCGCGTGCGTTTCACGAACGAAGCGCTCTTCCAGGCGGTCGAGCTCTCCACCCGGTATATCACCGGCCGGTGCCTGCCCGACAAGGCCATCGACGTGATGGACGAGGCGGGTGCCCGCGTGAGACTCAAGAACATGACGCCTCCGCCGGACTTGACCAAGATCGAGTCCCGGATCGAAGAGCTGCAACGGGAGAAAGACGAGGCCGTCCGCAACGCAGACTACGAGCGTGCGGCGTCCCTGCGGGACGAGGCCCAGCAGCTCCAGGAGGAGAAGGCCCAGCTCCATAAGAGCTGGTACGAGCAGAACAAGGAAACCACCGGCGTCGTCGATAACGAGATCATCGCCGAGGTGGTCAGCAATATGACGGGCGTGCCGTTGACGAAGCTGGAGAAGAAGGAAACGCAGCGGCTGCTGGAGCTCGAAAACGAGCTGCACAAGACGGTCGTCTCGCAGCACGACGCGATCACCGCTGTCGCCAAGGCCGTGCGTCGAAGCCGAAGCGGCATGAAGGACCCGAACCGCCCGATGGGCTGCTTCATCTTCCTCGGACCCAGCGGCGTCGGCAAGACGCTCCTGGCCCAGGCGCTCGCGGAGTTCATGTTCAACGACCGCAACGCCCTGGTCCGGCTCGACATGAGCGAGTTCATGGAGAAGCACAACGTCAGCCGGCTCGTCGGCGCCCCTCCGGGCTACGTCGGCTACGAGGAAGGCGGCCAGCTCACTGAGCGTATCCGCCGCCGGCCGTACGCGGTCCTGCTGCTCGACGAATTCGAGAAGGCCCATCCGGACGTCTACAACATGCTGTTGCAAATCATGGATGAAGGCCGCCTGACCGACAGCTTCGGCCGCGGCATCGACTTCAAGAACGTCGTGCTCATCATGACCAGCAACATCGGCGCCGAGCTGATCAAGAACCAGGGCGGGTTCGGCTTCGGCAAGAAGTCGCCCGAGCACAGCTACGAGAAGATGAAGGACATCCTGTCGAAGGAAGTGGAACGTCACTTCCGGCCGGAGTTCCTCAACCGCGTCGATGACACGATCGTCTTCCATCCGCTCAATCGCGACGACCTCCAGACCATCGTCGATTACGAGTTGACCAAGGTGTTCAAGCGTCTCACTGAGCACGGGCTCAAGCTCGAACTGACCCCAGCGACGCGGGAGTTCCTCATCGACAAAGGGTACAACCCCGAGTTCGGCGCCAGGCCGCTGCGTCGGGCCATCGAACACTATATCGAGGACCCGCTTTCCGAGGCGGTCCTGGCCGGCAAGTTCAAGGACAAAAATCTCGTCCGGATCGACGTCCAGGACGAGGAACACCTGAAGTTCGACGGCGAAGAGATCAAGGAACCGGAGAAAACCGCGAAGGAAACCGTGCCGTCCACATAGCGACAAGGCCGATTCGGTCCCCGTGAGAATCCAATAGGCCGTGCGTCTTTCACAAGATGCACGGCCTTCTCTGTTCTTGTTGACTCCGAATTTGCTCAGAGGTCGCCATGGGGGGAGGAATCTGGATAGGGATCATGTGGTCCCGCCGAAAGGTATGGCTCAAGCGACGCAAAGAGCTGTTCCCCGTCGTAGAGATCGCCGGGGATGAGTATATCCCCATGGCTTCGACTGATCAGAAGCCCCCCATGAAAACCATTGCTGTCGAAGCATCTGAATTCCTTCAGATCTCCAAGCGGCAGTGTCCTTTTGCGACCGGTTCCACTTCTCCCGGAGATTTCGGTATTCGAGAGCGTCACCTCGAACGAGACCATGGCCATCGATATGAGCTTGATGCACAGGACTACCACGGCGTAAACGCCGGGCAAGGCAATGACTGCCGGCGGGACCAACAGTTTTCTGAGACTCCGCAGCATTGCCGTCAGGTCACGACCTTGAACAAGGCCTCCCCAAATGATCTTGAATACAATTCCCGCGACCAAGAGAGCTGCGAGCGACAGGCTGAGAAAGCAGAACACCCGACGGAACAACGCTCTATGATTGACTCTGTAGACCCGACAGTTCTCCATGACCTTTGCCCTCACGCATAGCTCCGGGATTTGCCAGTCCTTGGCTTTTTGTCTGTTTATGTCATTATGACATGACCACACACCCTGCAAAGCCTATCCGTTTCGCGGTTTCCCCTGTGGAGAGTCTGTGGTCTCATGAGAACTGGGAATCGCAGTTGGCAAGAGATCGACATGGCGACACGAAGATCCTCCGCGTCAAACCTCCGTTTCGCCTGCTCAGGATTTGACCCTCGCCCGATTGCCCTCGACCCGGAGCCGGTCCTCGGCGAACAGCTTGATCGCCTCGGGAAATGCAAGACACTCCTGCTCGAAAACCCTCGCTGCCAGCGTATCGGGCGTATCGTCGTCCTGCACAGGACAGGTCCGCTGCACGATGATCGGGCCGCGGTCGTACTCGTTCGTGCAGAAGTGCACGGTGCACCCGCTGACCTTGCAGCCGGCGGCGAGCACTGCTTCATGCACATGATGGCCCCACATGCCCTGGCCGCCGAAACTCGGCAGCAGCGCCGGGTGGATATTCATCACGCGGTTCTCGTATTGCGGCGGGATCTTCCAGAGGCACAGCCACCCCCCTTGCACGACCAGATCGACCCCGGCGGCTGTGAGTTCCTCCTCGAGACGAGCGCTGAATGCGTCGATGTCCGGGAAGTCCTTCCTGCGAACGATCTTCACGGGAAGACCCGCCTTGCGGGCCCGCTCAACGCCCGCGACGGTCGAGAGGGAGCTGATGACCACCGCAATCTCCGCGTTCAGCTCGCCTCGCTGGATGCACTCCTGGATGTTCAGCAGGGTCCGGCCGCCGCCGCTGATGAGAACGCCGATGCGGATGGGTTTCTGTGGTGAAGCGCCCTGTACCGCTCGGCTTGGCGCTCGCCGTGCATCTCCGTGACTCTCCTCGATATCATGGCCGGCGTCCAGGGCCTTGTTGACCAGGCCGTCCGCTTCCTTATTCTTGTCCCGGGTGACATGCACAACGAGGCAGCTCTGGAATTGGGGCCGCAGCTCGTTGACCTGCTCGAACAGCGGACGGATCAGGTCGCTCTTGACCTTGTACACCCCCTGGAGTTGCTTGACCATCAGCTCGCTGTCCGTGTAGACGGTCACCTCGGTGGCGCCCAGATCTCCGGCGGACTCCAGGGCCTTGATCAACGCGGTGTACTCGGCGACGTTGTTGGTCGTCTCGCCCAGATAGAACGCCTTGGCCCGTACCGGCTTGCCTGCGGCATCGCAGATCACAAAGCCGGCCGCCGCCGGTCCCGGGTTGCCCCGGCTGCCGCCGTCGGTGTGCACAACCACTTTCATACTTGCATTTGGGCGTTCGTGAGCACCAGGATTCTCGTGCAGTTCGGGCAGCGAATGAGATCATCGCGGGTCATCAGCAGGTTGACGCTCTCGGTGGTGATCCCCATGAAGCAGCCGCCGCAACTGTAGGCGGCATTGCGACCCTCCTGCTCCTCGACCTGGGCCACGGCCTCGCCGTCATACGTCTCGGCCACCCGTTTGAAGACCTTCAGCGGCTCCGGCGGGATCGCCTTGGCCGCCTCGTTCCACTCCGCCTGGATCTTCGCGATCTCAGCTTCGTGCTCAGCCGCGGAGGCATCCGTGGCCTTTCGCGTCTGCTCGAGCTGCTGCTTCTGCGCTTCGATCTGCTTGCGAATGGTCTCGCACTCCGCCTCGTCCGCCTCCACGGCCTTCATCAACTCCAGGATCTGGGTTTCCAGCTTGGAATTGTCGGCCCGAGTCGTGTTCAGTTGCGTCAGGACGGCGGCGTACTCCTTGTTGCTCTTGGCGGTGTTCAGTGCAGCCCGGAGCTTACTGACTTCCGCATCGCGAGTCTTGAGCTCCAGTTCGAGACGACTCGACTGCACCTTCGTCAGTTGCAGCTCTTCTTTTTTGGCTTCGAGAGCGTTTTGGAAGCTCCTGACCTGGTTCTCTTGGATGATGACGTTTCTTCTGCTGCGGGAAAGCTTGGCCTGAGCGGCCCGCAGACGATTCTCCACACTCTGAAGTTTCATCAGGCCATACAATATGGGTCCCATGTATTCTCCTCATGGCTCGGGTCGGCGAACCCTTGTCGCAGCAGCCCGGAGTCCATAGTTCTGAACCGCATATTATCTGGAGCCCAGCAACCTTCCGCAACCAAAAAATCCCACGCGGTCCGGAGATATTTTTCGCGGCCCGGGCCCGTCACAGGGCCCTCCCGCCTGGGGCATGGACGACCGCACGGGAATCTGCTACACCTATGGCCATGAAAGACTTGCTCAAGCAACTGATTCGGGCGGACTCGACGCCCGGTGAAGGAGAAGCGATGGCCGCCGAGGTCGTCGCGACGTATTTCAGACGCCACGGGATCGACTGCCTGCTCGACCAATGGGACGGCAACCGAGGCAACGTCGTCGCCCACGTCAAGACCGTCGGCGAGCGGCCCGCCCTGCTATTCGTCTGCCATCTCGATGTCGTCGGAGCGGGAGAAGAAGACTGGGAACACCCGCCGTTCGGAGCAGTGGAGAAGAACGGCAGGATCTACGGCCGGGGCACAACCGACATGAAAGGCGGCATCGCCGCCGTCGCCGCGGCGATCTGCGAGGCGACCCGCTCCAAGACCCCCTTGCGGGGCGACATCATCTTCGCGGCTACCGCCGGGGAGGAAACCGACAGTGCAGGCGTCCTGCGATTCATGCAGGACCGGGACGGACTGCCGCCGTTGGCCGGCATCGTCGTTCCCGAGCCGACGGATTTCGCGGTGGTTACGGCCCATCGCGGTCTGTTCTGGCTCAAGATCACCACCCGAGGCAAGGCGGTCCACAGTTCCATGCCCGAGCGAGGGATCAACGCCATCGGCTCGATGAAGCGTGTCCTCGATGAATTGGAGCACTACCAGGTTCAGGCCGAGCCGCACCCCCTGCTGGGCCGGTGTTCGATGAGCATCAATACGATCGTCGGCGGAGAGGCGATGAACATCGTGCCCGACCGCTGCACCCTCGGCGTGGACATTCGCACGCTCCCGGGCCAGGATCACGAGATGATTCGGTACGACTTCGAGCGCATGCTGGCCCAACTCAAGACCCGTGTGCCCCAGTTCGAGGCGGAATTGCTCATCGACCGTTCGGCCGCCGCCATCGAGACCGATCCCGAGTGCGAGTTCGTCAAGACGTTCTGCTCCGCCGTCGAGGTCGATCTGACCAACGTGGTGGGCTTCACCACGGACGCCCCGCACCTGCTGCCGCTCGGGGCCCCCATCGTGATCTACGGACCCGGCAAGCCCAAGATGTGCCATCAGACCGATGAGTACATCGACGTCGCGGATCTTCAGACGGGGGTCGAGCTATTCACCAACGTCATTCGCAAGTTCCTGACCTAACCGCGGAATTTTTAACAACGACCATGACTTTTGTCGATATTTGGACTTGACAAGGATTGTCCGGTTCTGTAGGATCGTTTTGAAGTTGTCATTTGTGCGGAATTTTTCAATGGTTCGATTTAGGGACAACAGGCATAGGCACTCGACGCATCACGCTGTGATGACGCAGATTCTGTGCCTGCACGCCGCCGCCGGCGCTGCCGCGATCATCGCCAAGATCGTAAAGGTAGCCTCAGGAAAGGAGGCAGCTCCCTAAAAGGACCACGCAACAAGCCGTGAATCAACCAAGCCTTTCAGGGAGCATGAGACCCTGAAAGGCTTTTTTCATTTCCAATGGACCAGCAAAGCAATGGGCTTTGCGAGGATGTAGGAGGTATGTCTCATGACAGAACAGGGAGAAACGAACAACGAGTCCGGCCGTCGGGATTCCTCCGATGAAACCGCTCGGAGACCCGCATGGCAGTACGACGAAATGAAACCGAGCGGCGTGAACTACAACGAGGTCCGACTCGCCGGGAAGTACGACGCACGCCACACGAAGTTCCGAGACTACAAGCGGGAGGCCGAACAGATCATCGCGGCACTTGGACTGGACGGCTCGGCGACCGTGATGGACATGGGGTGTGGAACGGGCGCATTTGCCCTTCACGCGGCCCGTCACTATCGCAAGGTCCACGCCGTGGACGTCTCCGAGGCAATGCTGGATCTCGCCCGTGAGAAGGCGAGAGAGGCCCGATTGGCCAACATCGAGTTCCACCACGGCGGCTTCTTGACCTATGAACACCAAGCCGAACCAGTGGACGCCGTCGTCTCGACCGTGGCCTTGCACCACTTGCCCGACTTCTGGAAATGCGTCGGTTTGCACCGACTGGCGCAGATGGTCAGGCCGGACGGCCGGTTCTACTTGTTTGACGTGGTCTTCTCGTTCCCGATCGAGCGATACGATGCCTCAATCGTACAGTTCATCAGCACGATGCGAGAACAAATGGGTCCGACCGGGCAGACCGAACCCGAAACGCACGTACGCGACGAATACAGCACCTGCCACTGGATCATGGAAGGCATGCTCGATCGAGCGGGTTTCCGGATCGACACCGTCAATTACATCAACGAGTTTCTTGCGGGGTATCTATGTACGAGGAAAGACGATTCAACACCGGTCACCCTCTTGACCGACGCGGCGTCACAGCTACGCTAATCAGAGAACGCCTGTCTCGCGAGGTCGCAAGCCCAAGACAGGACGGAGAGCAAACCATGACGACACGAAACCAGCCGACGCTTCGGGAGTTCCGCGGAACGGACCTGTTTTCCGTCAAATCGCTGGTGCACCGGACCCTCGCGATCTGTTATCCAGGACACTACTGCCTGGAGGCGGTGCGGTTCTTCGCCAACTATCACAGCAACGAGGCCATCCTCCGAGACGCATTGGACGGCTGCACGCTCGTGCTCGACAAGGCCGGCCGGATCTTCGCGACCGGCACGCTGGTCGGCGACGAGATCAAGAGAGTCTTCGTGGAGCCCGCGATGCAGAAGCACGGCCTTGGCCGGCTCATCATGGAACGACTGGAAGAGAAGGCCGCCTCGCTCGGCGTCGGGACGATCCGGCTGGATGCCTCGCTGCCGGCCAAGCCGTTCTACAGCAGTCTCGGCTACGCCACTGTCGAAGCGGCGTCTCTTCCCGTGGAGAACGGCCGGCGGCTGGACTACTTCCGAATGCAAAAGCCGATGGAGAAGACATCATGAATTCACTCTATGCATCCAGGATGGGGACGATCCCCAGGTCCTTTGTCCGTGAGATACTGAAGGTGACACAGGAGCCGGAGGTGATTTCCTTTGCGGGCGGACTGCCGAATCCGCGTTTCTTTCCGGTCCAGGAAATCCGCGAGGCAGCGGCAATCGCCTTGGCCGAAACCGATGGATCGGCGTTGCAGTACGGCACAACCGAAGGCTACGCCCCTCTGCGGGAGTACATCGCCCGGCGATACTGCCGGAACGAGGGATTGAATGTGACCGACGACGAGATCCTGATCACCAATGGCTCCCAACAGGGTCTGGACCTGATCGGCAAGACGCTCATCAACAGCCAGGATGCGATTGCGGTCGAACGACCCGCCTACCTGGGCGCAATCCAGGCTTTCTCGGCGTATGAGCCCCGGTTCCACCCCGTGCCCCTGCTGGACGACGGCATCGACATCGACCGGCTGACGGAGGTCCTGCGAATGCACCGGGTCAAGTTCTTCCACACGGTGATCAATTTCCAGAACCCGTCCGGCGTCAGCTACTCCGAAAGCAAGCGAGCTGCCTTGGCGGAAGCCGTCCAGCAGCACGACACACTCCTGGTCGAGGACGATCCCTACAAGGAGCTGCGTTTCGACGGCGAAGCAAGATCTTCGATGCGCCGGTGGCTGGGTGACAGGGCCGTGCTGTTGGGATCGTTCTCGAAGATTGTGGCGCCGGGACTGCGGATGGGCTGGGTCTGCGCCGCACGCAAAACGTTGGACAAGCTGATCGTGGCCAAGCAAGCGAGCGACCTGCATTCGAATTCATTCTGCCAGAGGATGCTCTGGCAGTACGTGACCCACCACGACATCGACCGGCATATCGCCACCATCCGAGGGGCGTACAAACAACAGAAAGAGACCATGCTGGCAGCTATCGAAGCCAGCTTCCCCGCCGAGGTCCACGTCACCCGGCCCGAGGGAGGGATGTTCGTGTGGGCCACACTTCCGGCGCGGCTATCGGCGCTGGAGCTGTTCGAGTATGCTGTCCAGGAAAAAGTCGTCTTCGTGCCGGGTACACCCTTCTTCGTCGACGGCGGGGGCACACACAACATGCGGCTGAACTTCTCAAACGCCGATGAGGACAGGATCGAAGAAGGAATCGCCCGACTGGGCCGGATCATCACGAAGCTGCTGAATCGCACAGAGGGATCGCTATGAAGACACTAACGTTCCACATCGTGGATGTATTCGCCGAGCAGAAGTACGCCGGGAACCAGCTCGCCGTGATCCTCAACGCCCAGGGACTGGCGAGCGAGGAAATGCAGAGAATCGCGAAGGAAATGGGGTTCTCGGAGACCTCGTTCATCCTGTCGGACACCCCACGCGACGACGGATACGACGTGCGGATTTTCACGCCCGGCGAGGAGGTGCCGTTCGCGGGACACCCGACGCTCGGAACCGCGGATGTCATTCGACGTGAGATCCTCGGCAAAGCCGTGGACCGCGTGAACCTCAACCTCAAGGTGGGCCGGATCCCCATCGTCTTCGAGCATCGGGCCGGCGGCGAAGACATCCCCTGGATGACGCCGAAGGAGGCGACCTTCCACGAGGTGTTCGACGCCCAGGAGGTCGCCCCCCTGCTGAGACTCGCACCCGAGGACATCGACGATGACTTCCCCATCCAGACGGTCTCCACGGGTTTGCCCTTCCTGTTCGTCCCACTGCGCAACATCGAGGCCGTTAAACGGGCCGCCGTGATGAAAGACCAGTGGTTCGAATGGGTCAGGGACCGCCAGGCAAAGATGGTGTTTCTCTTCTCCCGGCAGACCGTCGAGCCCGAGAACCAGATCCACGCGAGGATGTTCGCCGACTACTACGGCATCGTGGAAGACCCGGCCACAGGCAGCGCAAACACCTGCCTGGCCGCATATCTCGTCAAACACCGTTTCTTCGGCACGGACCGGATCGATATCCGGGTCGAGCAGGGCTACGAGATCGGCCGGCCGTCACGACTCTATCTGAGAGCACATGATGATGGCCGAAGAATCCACATAGAGGTCGGCGGACGGGTGTTCGCCGTTGCGAAAGGGAGCCTGTTGTGAGGATCGAGGAGACAATCAAAAGCCTGGCACACAACCTCGGCGCCGATCTGTGCGGCATCGCGCCCGTCGAGCGATTCCAGGATGCCCCCGCGGGGTTCCGGCCGTCAGATATCTTCGCTGAGGTGGAATCCGTGGTGGTTCTGGCGAAACGATTGCCCGAAGGCTCATTTCACTCCCAGAGCCCGATTCCTTACACGACCGCAAGCGACGTAATCCGGCAGGAAATCACTCGCATGGTGGTTCTGCTCTGCGCCGGAATCGAGGCACAAGCCGATGTGCGAGCCGTGCCGGTTCCGAGCGAGCCTTACGAGTACTGGGACGCCGAGAACCGCGAGGGCAGAGGCTTGCTGTCGCTCAAACATGCCGGCTGGCTGGCCGGCCTGGGCGTCATCACGGCCAATTCTCTGCTCACGAATGAACGGTACGGCAATCGCCTCTGTCTCGGTGCGGTGTTGCTGGACATCGAACTCGAAGGCGACGGCCTCGCAGACTATACCTTCGACTGCGAGCGGTGCCGTCGTTGCATCGACACCTGTGCCGTTCATGCGATCCACAATCAAACGGTGAAACAGAAACTCTGTCGGAACAATTCCGAGAGCAGGACGGTGAAGGGACACCCCATAGACATCTGCAACGCGTGCAGGAGAGTCTGTCCCAATGGCGTGGGGCAACGTGATCCGCTGAACGCGTGAGCAACGCCCTGTTCATTCCCCCCGGAGTCGAGCACGGACACAAGGCCAGAGTGCTGACGGACTCGGTCACGGTCGTGCTCGTGGAAGATGTCTGATTTTGAGGCAATGGCGATTCTTGAAGAGGCCCGACGGATCGGATATAAGCGTATGCGGCTGCACACGGTGCAGGAGCCCGCCAAGAGCCTGTATAGATCTCTGGGCTTTGGAGAAATCCCGCCGTGCCAGCAGGTGCCGATCGAAGGCGTGGTGTTCATGGAATTGGAGCTTTGATGGCCGTACACTTCAAGAAATATCACGGGTTGGGCAACGATTATCTGGTGATCGATCCGAACGTTCGGGACTTCGCGATGACCGAGGCGAGCATCCGCCTGATCTGCGACCGCAATTTCGGTGTCGGCTCGGACGGCATTCTCTACGGCCCGAGGTTCGAGGGCGAGCTGCCGGTCCTGCGGATCTTCAATCCCGACGGCAGCGAGGCGGAGAAGAGCGGCAACGGTCTGCGGATCTTCGCCAAGTACCTCTTCGAGCGAAAGTACGTCCGCACAAAGACCTTCAAGATCAAGACGCTCGGCGGCGTCGTGGACGTGCAGGTCAAGGACGAAACCGCCAATCTGATCCGCATCAACATGGGCAAGGTGACGTTCATCAGCGACGAGATCCCTGTGGCCGGAGAGCGGCGGGAAGTCGTCAACGAGCCGCTCGATATCAACGGCGCCACGCACGACGTAACATGCCTTTCCATCGGCAATCCGCACTGCGTGATCCCCATGCAGGAGGTCAGCGAGAAGATTGCCCGCGAGCTGGGTCCCCACGTCGAGAACCACAAGATGTTCCCGAACCGGATCAATATGCAGATCGTGCGGGTAATCGACCGGGCCAACATCGACGTGCGAATCTGGGAACGCGGGGCAGGCTACACGCTGGCCTCGGGCAGCAGCTCCTGCGCCGCGGCGGCGGCTTCCCACAGGCTCGGGCTCGTGGACAACGATATCACCGTCCACATGCCCGGCGGCACGCTGCATATCGAAATCGCAGGCGACGGCCAAATCCACATGACCGGCCCGGTGGAAGGGACTTTCGAAGGCAACTTCCACAGCGATCTGCTGAAGAAAATTCGAAATCCGAATATCGAAATCCGAAACAAGCACGAATGATCAAAATCCAAAATCCCAAACGGATCATCCGATACGCGACAGCGTTTCGGTCATTTAAGTTTCGTGCTTTGGATTTGTTTCGGATTTCGTGCTTCGTATTTCGGACTTATGGCGATTCTTCATGTGCAGCCTGTCTATGAACGGCGCGACATGGCCTCGGCTGAGACCCGCGACGAACGCCGACTGCGAGCCGGTGCGAAACCTCGTATTCACAGTCCTCTGTGAATACGGCCTGAAGCCCGACCCGGGATGCACCGACGCCGATCTCAACGACATTGAGCAGTCCTATCTCGCACGAGGGGGCGTCTTCCGCATTCTTGAGGAGCAAGACGGCGCCGTCATCGGTTCCTACGGCCTGTATCCGATGGAGCCGGGCACTTGCGAGCTACGGAAGATGTACCTGCACCAAGGCTATCGCGGCAGAGGCCTCGGCCGGCGTCTGCTGGAGGACGCTCTGGCCTGCGCGAGACAGGCGGGTTTCCGGCGAGTCACCCTCGAAACCGCGTCCGTCCTGAAGGAGGCCATCCGCCTCTACGAACGCTACGGCTTCAAGCCCTGCCAGGCCGATCATCTCTCCTGCCGCTGTGACCAGGCCTACGCACTGGACCTCACATAGCGTGGAGCTGCTTCTCACTCATCTCACGCGGGATTTGGGGATTCGTCCTCGTCGTGCGGGTGGTTCGACGCCGGCGTGAGCAGGTCCTCGCGAGAGACGATCCCGCCGGAGATGAGCATCTTGAATCCGTCCTCGACCGTCAGGCTCGTGACGATCACCCGGTCGAGGGGGATCAGTTGGAGGAAGCCCGTCGTCGGGTTCGGGGTCGTCGGGATCAGGATCTTGGCGTACCGCTGGCCGGCGGGGTCGCTCACATACCCCGTCAGGAAACCGATGGCCTTGAGGCCGGGACAAGGGAACTCCACGACGACCACCGACTTGAACGCGGCGCCTTGCGGCTGCGAGAGGGCCTCCATCACCTGCTTCGTGGCTCCATAGACGCCCCGAGCCAGGGGGATCTTCAGCCAGATCGCCTCCCAGGCAGCGATCAGCCGTCGTCCGATGAGGTGCTGGCCAAGCCCACCGATCAGGTACAGCAGCACCAGCAACAGCAGGATCGCGAACAGGGAGACATAGAAATCGGACCGGACCTCGCCCGCGGGCAGAGCCTGAATCCAATGCTGTTCCTCCATCCACGTGGTGGCATAGCGGATGACGGGTCGAAGCAGGCTGGCCGACACCCGAAACAGCCATCCCACGACCAGGAGCGTGACGCCCAGCGGCACCAGCACCAGCATTCCCGACCCCAACCGCCGGGCAAGCCACTTTTTGGAGGCCGCCCAAATCCCGAGTTTACCCACGGTTCCCACAACTCCTTTCAGCACAGGCAGCTTCCGCCCGAAGCCCCTCGACCCGCATCGGAGATAGACGCTTCTCCGTCGAAGTGCGAGGATTGCGACAATTGTACGGACAACCCACCCCCGCCGCAAGCGGGATGCGCCGGCGAATCGCCCGCACAGGGGAAGGAACCTCGTTGCGATCGGCTGAAGGGATCAGAACGCGAATTGATCCTGAAAGGCAGTGTGGAAGTCGTAGACCTCGTTGAAGTCGTCGATGGTGTCGGTGGGCTGGGCGCTCATCCATTCGTTCTGGATGAGGATGTAGACGATCTCGCCGAAGTCGCGGGTCGTCCGCAAACCCCAGGATTGCAGCACGAGTTTGGCCAGCCGGCCGTACCGCTCGAGGGCCATCCTGCGGAGCCCTTCGCATAGGGTCTGTCCGCTGACGTGGCCCTGCTCTTTCGTGACATTCCGGATCGTGTAGCCCAGGCCTTCGTAGACGAACTTGAACGCCGCCGGGCAATAGAGCCCGGCCGCCTTGGCGATCTCCTCGATGCTCTTTTGCATATCGATTATGTGCTATTGACTATGTACTACCTGGACCGTCGCAGCAGCCCAAATCGTAAATAGCAAATCGTAAATCAGAAATCCTAAGAGATCTTCTGTCCCGGCTTGGCCCCGGGGTCGGGCGACAGGACGAAGATGTCCTTGCCACCGCTGCCGGAGGCGAGAATCATGCCCTCGGACAGGCCGAACTTCATCTTGCGCGGCTTGAGATTGGCAAAGAAGACCACGTGCCTGCCGACCAGGCTCTCGGGCACATAGGCGGTGGCGATGCCGGCCATGACGTTCTTCTGGCCCAGGCCCACGTCCAGGACCAAGTGAACCAGCTTGTCGGCGCCCGCGACCCGCTCGGCGCTGACGACCTTCGCCACGCGCAGATCGATCTTGGCGAAGTCATCGATTGTGCATTCCGGCTTAATCGGCTCGACCATCTCACCCTGGGGCACAGGGGCCGCAGCGGCAGCGGCTGGAGCCTGGCTTTCCTTGCTTTCTTCTACCATGGCGGTAACCTTGTCCTCGTCAACTCTCTCGAATAATCGCTCGAACCCACCGATCTGGTGGTTCTCCAATACGGTCTCGACATCCGCAAACGCCAGCGGCTCGACCATCAGGAATTTCTCAACCTTCTGCGCGAACTGCGGCAGGATCGGCTTGAGGTAAATCGTCAGGACCCGCACCGCATTCAGCACGGCGGTCAGCGTGGTCAACGTCTTGCCCGGGTCCGTCCTGGCGGTCGCCCAAGGCTGGTTCTGCTCGACATAGCGGTTCGCATCATCGGCCAACGCGCTGATCGTCCGGACCACAGTCGCATAGTTCAGGCTTTCATAGCCCTCGATGATCTGCTCTTTCACGGCGGTCAGCCTGCCGAGAAGTTGTCGCCCCTCGTCGTCCAGGACGCCGAGCCGGCCATTGAATTGTCTCGTCAGCATGGGACCCGAACGCGACACCAGGTTGGCGTACTTGCCCACGAGGTCCGAGTTCGTCTTGCCGACGAAGTCCTGCATCGCCAGGTCGATGTCCTCGACCGCGTCCGTTAGCTTGCTGGCGTAGTAGTATCGCAGGTACTCGGGGTCCAGGTGCCTGGCGTAGGTGCTGGCCTTGATGAACGTCCCGCGGGACTTGCTCATCTTCTCGCCGTTGACGGTGAGGAACCCGTGGACGAAGAGCTTGTTGGCGGTCTTGAAACGCGAGCCCATGAGCATCGCCGGCCAGAACAACGCGTGAAAGTACATGATGTCCTTGCCGATGAAGTGATACAGCTCGTTGGCGGGACTGTTCCACAGATCGTCAAAGTCCAGCCCGTTCCGCTCGCAGTAGTTCCGGGCGGAGGCCATGTAGCCGATGGGCGCATCGAGCCAGACGTAAAAATACTTGTTGTCCTCGCCTGGGATCTTGAAGCCGAAGTAGGGTCCATCCCGCGAGATGTCCCAGTCCTTCAGGCCGGCCTTGAACCACTCGTCGAGCTTGTTCGCGACCGATTTCTGCGTATACCCGGCGGCGAACAGACTTTTGAGCTGCTGCTCGTAATCGGCCAGCTTAAAGAAGTAGTGTTCCGAGTCCTGGAAGACGGGCGGATTCCCGCACAGCGAGCAGCGAGGCTGCACCAGGTCGATCGTGCGATACGTCGCGCCGCAGACCTCGCAGGAGTCGCCGTACTGATCGACCGCGCCGCAGCGGGGACAGGTCCCTCGCACGTATCGGTCGGGCAGCGGCATCTTGTCCGTCTCGCAGTAGGTCTGGGCGACGGGACGCTTGGCGATGGAGCCGGCGGCATTCAGCCGGGCGAAGATCAGCTCGCTGAGCGTCCGGTTCTCCGGCGAGTGCGTTGTGTAATAATTGTCGAAGGCCACGTGAAAACTCGCGAAATCTGCCGAGTGTTCCTTGTGTATCCGCTCGATGAGCTGCTCGGGCGCGATGCCGGCGTTGCGGGCGCTGATCATGATCGGCGTGCCGTGCGTGTCGTCGGCGCAGAAGTAGTAACACCGGTTTCCGCACATCCTTTGGAAGCGGATCCAGATGTCGGTCTGCACGTACTCCACAAGGTGTCCGATGTGGATGGGGCCGTTTGCATAGGGCAACGCTGACGTGACGACGATCGTTCGGGGCATTGTTCTCCTTGTCTGTTACTCCTGCTTGTCGTCGGAATTCTCGAAGTAGTCTTCGGGAGGGGCCGGCCTTCGCTCGGCGCGAGGTGGCCGCTGCCGGTCGCGTCCCGGTCGCTGCTGCTGGCGCCCCGACCGTTGCTGTTGTTGCGGACGAGCGGGAGGCGCTCCCGTCGCCCCATTGTCGGGGTTCGCGTTCACAGGCGTTTCCCCCTCTTGTTGCGGCGGCTTGCGCCGGATTGCGGAGGCGGGCAGCACCGTGAGCTCTTCGAGCGGGTAGGATGCCTTGTCTCCGTTGGGGTACTCGACAACGACAAGTTGGGTCAGGATCTGGCCGTCGAGGACCTTGGCCTCCCCTTTCTCGGTTTGGACCAGCACGCCTTTCTTCGGCAGGCTCTGCTTGAGTTCGACATACGTCTGGTCCTCGTATCGCAGGCAGCACTTCAGCCGGCCGCAATACCCCGAGATCTTCGTGGGGTCCAGCGTGGCCTTCTGCATCTTGGCCATCCGCATGTTCACGGGTTTGAGCAGTTGCAGGAACTGGAGACAGCAGCATTCCCGGCCGCAACTCTCGACGTCGCCGAGCAGCTTGGCCTCGTCGCGCGACCCGACCTGGCGCATCTCGATCCGCGTCTGGTACTCCTGGGCCAGCTTGCGCACCAGTTCACGGAAGTCCACGCGGCCCTCCGCCATGAAGTAGAAAATGATGCGCTCGCCGCCGAAGATGTGCTCGGCGTCGATGATCTTCATCCGCAGTCCCAGCTCTTCCGCGATCCGTTTGCAGCTCTCGATCTCCTCGACCGTGCTCGCCTGGAGATGTCGTTCCTCGCTGATATCGTCCGGCGTCGCGAAACGCACCACCTTGCCCACCGGCTCGGCGTTGAATTGGATTTCGCTGGTGACGTAGTAACTACAGACCTGTTCTTCGCTGAGCCGGAACCGGCCGTCCTTGTAGTGGCTCAACTGGCCCACGAGCTGGCCCATCTCGAGCCCCTTGTCCGTCTTGACGACGACGCGGGTCGGCGTTCGAGGCACCTCCGTCTCGTTGTGCTCGAACAACCCGAGAATATTCATGCGGCCGTATCGAATCAGCAGGAATTTCCTGCTCTTAGCCGGTTTGGTCTTTACCGGTGTTTCTTCTGTCATCTATGAGCATCCTAACTTAACCCTGTGGGGCCATTATAGCCCAGCGAGACAGTCGGAACAATAGCCGCTCCAGAATTAGCCGCTCGTTGGCGTTGTCGTCGAGCCAGCGGAGCATCTCGTAGCCCTCGCGAACGCCCTCAATGGCCTGCTCGGGCCCCAGGCGTTGGGCCAACGCGGCGATCTGAGGCCCCTGGTCGGCGTTCACCATCGACCGGTCCGCCGCGACATGATGGATCGCCACGTCGTACAGCATCGAAATGACAATCTGGATGAGCGTCCTCTGTGCCCGGCGGGTCAGGTCGCTCTTGCTCGTCGCCTTGTCCTGGGCGCCCCAGCCCGCAGCGATGGCCTTGCCGGCCTCCTGGATTCGATCCACCACGCCAGGCACCTCCGCCAGCTTCAGGTCCGTCAGGGAGGCGACCAGGCCCCTCTTGGTCTCGAAGAGCCCGACGCCCTCGCGTTCGAGCCGGGACCACCGGCAGGCCAGACCCAGACTGCCCTGGGCCAGACGGGCGAAGAAGACTGCCTCCCGCGAGCCGAGCCCCTCTGCGGTCAACTGGGCAACGATCCGCTCTTCCTCGACCGGCCCGAACCGAATGATCTGGCAGCGGGACCGGATCGTCGGCAGCAACTCCTCCAGCCGGGTGCAGAGCAGGATGATCGTGCAGTACGAAGGCGGCTCCTCCAGCACCTTCAGCAGCGCGTTCTGGGAATTGGCGTTGAGCTTTTCCGCCTCGCTGACGATGTAAACCTTCCGCGACGACATCATCGGCCGGCCTGCAACCTGCTCGATCAGGAACTCGCGGATCACGTCGATGGTCAACTCCACCGGCGTCTTCTTGTCCTTGTTGTCTTTGGTGTACTGCAACAGTTCCTTGTACACGTGGGCGTAGTCCGGATGCGACCCTGCGTCCATCAGGGTGCAGGACTCGCACGACCCGCAGCTATCGGCAAACGGCCCATCCGCCCCCTGCTCGATCCTGGGGCTTTGGCACAACAGCAGCCGGGCCCATTCCCGCGCGGTCTTATACTTGCCCACTCCCTCGGGTCCGGCGAACAGGTACGCGTGGGCTGACCGGTCCGCCGCCAACCCGCGTTGCAGAATCCCGATCGCCCGGTCCTGGCAAAAAATGTCTCGTAACGACATATCATGCATCTTTGTTTAGACATGTTCGATTTGTGATTTTGTGCCGACGATCACAAATCATAGCACGCAATGCCCGCCTCGCAAACCGTTTTGTCCCGTGTGTAGTGCGTACGTGAGGGCATATCTTCTCTGCCCACAGGAGGAAGATAACGCCTTACCTCGACTTCTGCCGTTTTTGAGGGGTCAGGCGGCTTGGGTGAGTTGGTCGAGCATCCAGTTCCTGAACTTCGGGGATAGGTTTTTGAACATTCTGCAATAGGGAGGGT
>JBDKRX010000175.1:0-12094 GCA_039683175.1 Phycisphaerales bacterium | reverse complement strand
ACGCAAATGAAACCCGAGTGCGTCGCTCATGACTGTGCGGCCCCCTGCCTTCAGGACACGTGAGATCTCGTGCTTTGCCGTGCGCCACGCGGGCAACACGGCGGACAATACCGTCGTAAGTCCGGTCAATCCAATCGCGAAGAACAGGACATCTGCATCGATGTGCACTTCGCCCAGACGAGGCAGATCCGCCGGCATGACTCGGAGGAGCGTCTCGGCGCCCGCAAATGCAACCACCATGCCGAGAACGGTTCCGGGAATCGCTACGAGAACAGCTTCCATGAGCACTTCTCGCACCAATCGTATCCGGCTGGCGCCCAGAGCCGCCCGGACAGCCGACTCTGTTCTGCGGTGATCCGCCCGGACCAGACCAAGGATGCTCAGGTTCAGACATGCGATGAACAGGAGAACCCCTATCGCACCGAGGACGACGAACAGACCCACGCGAGAGTCTCGCACCAAGGCGTCCTTCAACGGCTGGACGACGGCCGTCAGTTCCGTATCTTTCTGGCCCGCCATCTCCACGATCTGGGCCCCGATGGCATTCAACTCAGCAGTCGCTTGTGCAGGAACGACCCCCTCTTTGAGTCGCCCGATCACGGCGAAATTGAGCCCGCCCATCAAGGTGTCGCGCTCCCACGATCTGAAGACCTTGGGCACGAAGATCGCGGGCCGTTCGCTGGTCTGCATCTCAACCGCTCCCCACGGATTGACGTTGGGAAACTGGAATGCCGCCGGCAACACACCGACCACGGTATGCGGCTGACCATCCAGCGTGATCGTCGCCCCCAGGATCGAGGACTCAGCCCCGAATCTCCGCCGCCACAGTCCATCGCTGATGATCGCGACACGATTCGCCCCCTCTTCCTCCTCCGTGACGAAGGCCCGGCCCATCACCGGCCGGACCCCCAGAGTCTCGAACAGATTCGCCGAGACCCGCAGCACGTCTAATCGCTCGGAGTCCCCGCTGCCGGTCAAGGTCATGAAGTCATTATCGATGAGCGAAAGGCTCTTGAACGTGGTGCATCGCTGCCGCCACTCGATGAAATGCCGTGCGCTCGCCGGCAGCACCGGGTACTTGTCCGCAAGACTGGAAATGCGCTCTTGTATGGATACCAGCCGGTCAGATTGAGGATAGGACAAGGGACGCAACAACACGCCATTGACTACGGAGAAGATAGCCGTAGTCGCGCCAACGCCCAGCGAGAGAGTGAACACCATCACCGCCGCATATCCGGGGCTCCTCGCGAGCGTCCGAACACCATTTCGAATGTCCTGCCAGATCGTTCTCATTGGTTTCTCCTATTCGTGCCTGAGCGCCGCCATCGGATCGATCCTCGCCGCCCGTCGGGCGGGGAAGTAACAGGCCAGCAGAAGCACCATAACGACAGCGAGAACGCCGACGACAATCGTGAGCGGGTCCAGGGGCGATATCCCGAACACCTGGCTCGCGAGGATGCTCTGCAAGGCCACAGTCCCGCAGAGGCCGAGGCCGACACCCATCACGGTCAAGGAAACGCCGTGTCTCATGACCAATCGCAGGATGTCCTGCCGCTGTGCCCCAAGGGCAATCCGAATTCCCATTTCGTGGACCCGCGTCGACACGGTGAACGCCACCACGCCGTAGATGCCGATCACCGCCAGAGAAAAGGCCACGGCCGCGAACACCGAGAGCATTGCCATGAGAAACCTCCGGGGAGCCATCAGCTCAGAATGAAGCCCCTCAATGGTGCTCAGGCCCTCGACCTTGAACGACCCGTCCAGGGCCTGCGTCTCCTGGCGTACGGCCTTGGTCAGCGCCACAGGATCCTCATGGCAGCGCATCGCGAAGCTCAGGATGTGGTGCTTTCGGGTCCGCTGAGCGAACGGAATGAACACCTCCAACGGGGGATCCTGGTCAGGCCCGCCGTACCGGATGTCCCGGACGACTCCAATCACTTCACGCTCAACGAGCGTCTCCCCGCTGCCGTCATAATAAACCCTCGTCCCGTCGCCAAAAGCCACCTGTCGGCCAATGGGGTCTTCCCCCGGCCAGAGCTTCCGGGCCAGAGCCTCGTTCATAACGACGACGGGAGTGGATTTCTCATTGTCGTGAATGGTGAAAGCCCGACCCCGGGCCAATGACGCCCCCAGAACACCGAGGTAGTCCGTGCTGACTGTCCGTATATACGCCGTGGGGTAAGACTCGAGCGGCTTGTCCGCCGGCACAGGATTGACCGGCCGAGAGTCCGACGGCTCGCCGGACAGAGGCAGCCCCGTCGAGGAGGCCACCGCTTCCACGCCGGGCAGAGATTGCAGCCGTGTCAGCAGCTCATCATGGCGGCTCGATAGATTCCTGCCTGACAGCCGCAAAGTCAGTACACGATCCGACTGAAAGCCCAATTCCACCTGCATGAGCCGCCAGTAACTTCGGATCAGAAGGCTGGCGCCGATCACCAGCACGAACGACAAGACGATCTCAGACACCACGATCGCACGGAGGGTCCGGCGTTCGCCTACCCCCGAGGTCGCACGCATTCCGAATCCTCTCAGCGCATTCGCCAGGTTCATGCGGGACACGACGATGCCCGGAACCACGCCGACAATCAGGGCGATCAGAAGGGTGCTCGCCATCGCCGCAACCAGGACGCGCGCATCCAGACAGATCTCCTCAATGCCCGGAAGACTCCGCGGCGCCAAGGCAAGCAAGGCCTTCGTCCCCCCTTGTGCCAGCAGAATTCCGAGGCCTCCACCGAGCAGCACGAGGATCAGGTTCTCGCAGATCATCTGACGCACGATCCGCAATCGCGAACTCCCCAGAGCGGAACGCACGGCCATTTCCGTCTTGCGTCTGAGGGAACGCACAAGGAGCAGGTTGATGACATTTGCGCAGGCGATCAGCAAGGCGAAGGTTGCTGCTCCCAGGGTCAGAAAGGTCATTGTGCGAACAGAACCAGCCAGCATCTGCGGCATGGGTTCCACGAGCACGCGTCCCTCCTCGGGAGTCTTGTCGGGATACTGTTCCCGTTGCGTTTGCAGCATGCGATCTATGTCGGCCTGAGCCTGCAACAGGGTAATCCCGGGCTTCAGCCGGCCGAGAACAGCGTAGTTCCAGCAATTCCGAGACTCCTTTTCAAACTCCCCGGATACGGGAAGCCAGTAGTCCACTCGCTTGTTCACGCTGATCCCCGAGAGCGAAGGGAAGTGCCGATATCCGGCGGCCGCAATCCCGACGATCTCCCGGGCCTGACCGCCCAGAAGAACGCTTCGTCCCAGGACGTGCGGATCCCCGCCCAATTTGTCCCGCCAGACATGATGACTCAAGACTACGACGGACTGCCCCTGGTCGCTGTCCATCAGAGCGCGTCCGAGCAGCGTTCGCATGCCGAGGACGGAAAAGAAGCTCGGCGTCACGGCCAGACCCTGTAGATCCGCCAGATCCTCCTGGGTCTGGGTCCAACCGCCCGAAGCAGCGTGAGGCTCGTGCAATTGGTATGCCGCCATGTCCGCAAAGGCCCGGTTCTGCGATTTCCAGTCGAGGTACACCTGAGCGGCAACCGCCGGCACGCGACCGTTGAATATGCCGGAACAGACCAGGAAGACAAGCCGATCCGCCCGTTCATAGGGCATGAACCGCACCGTCACCCCATTGATCACGCTGAACACTGCTGTGACCCCGCCGATGGCGAGCCCGAGGCATGCAATCACCGCAGCCGCAAACCCCGGTCTCTGAACAAGCATCCGACAGCCGACACGAATATCTTGCCAAATCGTTCTCATGGCATGACTCCCTGTTCACGTGAATTGGTGGGGCGAGCCTCACTCTACTCCTTCTCCATCCAGCCGTCTTTGAGTTTGACGATCCGTCTGGCGTAGGCGGCGTATTTCTCGTTGTGGGTCACCTGGATGATCGTCGTGCCCTCGCTGTTGAGCCGCTTGAACAGCTTCATGATCTCGTCGCCCTGGCTGGAGTGCAGGTTGCCGGTGGGCTCATCGGCCAGCAGGAGCTTCGGGTTGGCGATCACCGCGCGGGCGACGCCGACGAGTTGCTGCTGCCCGCCGGAGAGCTGGCTGGGGAACAGGTCCTTCTTGCCGACGATGCCGAAGCGGTCGAGCGTGTCGCAGACCGTCGACGCCCGCTCGGAGCCCTTGACGTTCCGATAGGAAAGCGGGATGTCGAGGTTCTCGTAGACCGTCAGCGTGTCCAGCAGGTTGAAGTTCTGGAACACGAACCCGATGTACTGTTTGTTCAGGGCCAGGCGTTCCTTGGGCTTGAGCTTGTGAATCGCGTGCTCGAAGAGGTGGTACTCGCCGGTCCAGTCGCCGTCGAGCATCCCGAGGATATTCAGCAGCGTGGTCTTGCCCGCCGCGGAAGGCCCCATGAAGGTAACGAAGTCGCCCTCCTCGATGTCCAGGTTGATCTGCCGCAGGACGTAGTTCTTGCCTGCCTTCGTTTCGTAGCACTTCTCGATGTTTCTCAGTCGAATCATGAAATCTCCAGTCGTAGGGTGGGGCTTGCCCCACCAACCTTTCCCATCACAACGATTCCGGTGGGGCAAGCCCCACCCTACCAATTCATTCACATCTCAACGCCACCATGGGATCAACCTTCGCCGCCCGTCGGGCGGGCACATAACATGCAGCAAAAGCGGTGCCAAGCAGCGTCGCCAGAACAATCGCCAGCACGGCCGGATCGGTTGGCTTCGTTTCGTACAGCAGGCTCGCGACAATCCGGCTCATGGCGTAGCCACCGACCAGCCCCAATCCGATCCCCGTCACAATCAACAGTCCGCCCTGGCGAAGAACGGTCCATACGATCCGCTCGCGCGTAGCGCCCAGCGCCATGCGGACACCGATCTCGTGCGTCCGGCGGGACACGCCGTACTGGAGCAGGCCGTAGAGCCCTAGGGCCGCCACGATCAGAGCGATCTGGGCGAACGCGCCCATAAGAACCATCACGAACCGCCTCGGCGTCAACATCGTGGAGAGCGTTTCTTCCATGGAATCGACCGAGGTGACCGTCAGATCCTTATCCTGATCTTCCACCAATGCTCGAAGCGTCGGAGCCAGCCGCATCGGATCTCCGTCGGCCCTGACGACAATGTCAACCTCAGACCAGCACCAGTCCGCCAGCGGCCAGTACGCGGCTACAAAGAAAGGGTCCAATGCCGTGTAATCCCTCAGAGAACTCACAACCCCAATGATGGGACCTTTATCCAATCCACGCCGCCCAATGTGATGGCCGATCGGATCTCGCCCGGGAAAGAACCGGCGAACCATGTTTTCGTCAATGATAACCCCAGCATTGGGATCCTGCATATCCTCCTTTGTGAAACCACGGCCATGGAGAATTCGCATCCCCGCCGCCGAGAAGAAATCGACGCTGATATACTGAGGCCGGACCCAGTTGGATCGATCCGGACTTGTCGGACGGCCATCAATCCACAAATCCGTGAATGCGCCACCCCTGCCAAGGTTGAATTCGAGCGAAATCACCCCGGCCGAGCGAACATCCGGCATGGCCTGTACCCGCTGCAGAAGTTCTTTGACAAGCCCCGCCGCTTGGGGGCCTTGGGGATACTTCGACTCAGGGAATTCCACGTGCATGACTGCCACATCCTTCGGCTGAAAGCCCAGATCCTCTCTCTGCAACTGAATGAGGCTCTGCACCAACATCGCAACGCCGATCAGCAGGGTCAGAGCCAGCGCAATCTGCGCAATCACCAGGCCATTGGACATGCGTCGCCATGCACGGTCCAGGACCGGGCCCGACGATTCTCCCCTGGCGCCTTGCACCAAACGCATGCCGCTCGCCTTCCACGCAGGCAAGAGGCCGAACCCCAGGCCCACCAGCACCGATAATCCCAGCGTGAAGAGCAGCACCGTCCTGTCAATACGAGTCTGATCGATATGGGTGATATCCGCCGGACAAAGGGCGATGATCCCTTTGATCATCCAGAAGGCTGCAAGAATGCCGAACAATCCTCCCGCAAGGCTAAGCAGAAGGCTCTCAATGAGCAGTTGCGCCACGATGCGGCCACGCGAGGCGCCCAGAGTCACACGCATGGCCATCTCCTGCCGGCGCGCGTTCCCATGCACCAGGAACAAGCCCGCCACGTTCATGCAGGCGATCAGAAGCACCAGGGCCACCGCGCCCCACAGGGGATAGAGCAGCTTCCGGTCGGACTCGAACCAGATATCTACAACGCGTTCGACGCCCATGGTGATCCCCACGTAAGCCTGCGGGTCCGCCTGCGTCAATTGCTGCTCCAAGACGGTCATATCGGCGAGCGATTGCTCTATGCTCACCCCTCGCTTAAGACGCGCCCACACCCAGACGCCGCCGTCCGCACCGATCGAATCGGGAACCAGAGGGACCCAAACAGAAATGTCGCCTTGATTGGGCCTGTCGCGGTGGCCGGCCGGCATGACGCCGACGATCCGGTAGTCCTGCTCGTTCGTGGTGATGCTCCGGCCGAGCACATTCGGATCACCGCCCAGGCGGTCTCGCCAGAACCCGTGGCTCACGATCATCACGCGATCGTGCCCCGGCTGCTCCTCCTCCGGCAAGAAATCCCGCCCCAGCGCCGGCTGGACACCCAGCAGAGAGAAGAAACAAGGCGAGATGGCGCAACCGTCGACTTTGGACGACTTTCCCAAATCCACACAATTCATCTCTCGCCACATCCAGCCCGCCAGATACTCGAACACCTGATTGTGCTCTCGCCAGTAGGTAAGGGTCCGCGCCGAGACGGGCCTGGGTCGCGACCTCCTAATCGGGTCTCGCTCCTCGACCTCGACGATTCTGCCGGGGGAATCATAGGACAGCGACTTAAGCAGCGCCGTATTGATCACGCTGAACACCGCGGTGTTGGCCCCGATGGCGATCGTCAGAATCGCCACCACAAGGATCGCAAAGCCAGGCCGTCGCGCCAGCATCCGCAACGCATACTTGATGTCCTGCCAAACAACTCCCATCCGCATCTCCCACTCGTATCTCATTCACATCTCAGCGCCACCATCGGATCGACCTTCGCCGCCCGGCGGGCCGGGAGATAGCCGGCCAAGACCGAGGTGGCCCCGAGCAGAACAACGGTTACCAGAATGCTGACCGGATCGGCCGGGGTGACGCCGTAGAGTCGGCTGGCCCCTGCCCGCGCCACCACCAAACCCAGCAATAAGCCTGCCAGCAGCGCGACCGCCGTCACCACCAGTCCTTCCCGCAGAATCATGGCCATGATGCTCCTACGCGTGGCCCCCATGGCCATGCGGATACCGATCTCCGACGTGCGCGAAGTGACCATATAGCCCTTGATGGCGTAGATGCCCAGCGCCGCCAGAAACAAAGCCACCGCCCCGGCCGCCAATGCCAGGCGAGCGTGGAATCTCGCGTACCATATTCTAAAATCGTTGTCGTGTATCTGAGCCAGAGTCGTCACCGACAGAACGGGGATATACGGATCAATCCGGTGGATCTCCTGGACCATCTGCGACCGTAGAGTCTCGACCGCTTCACGATTCCTGACGTGCAGGTAGAAGTAAAGGGATAAATCATCCGGTCCGGCGGGTACGTACATCTGGGGACGCGGTTCCCGCTCCTGTACGTCCGGCAGGTCGGTGACGACCCCGACCACCCGGTAGACATCGGGACACCAGTCGTCAAACTCAACCACGCCGTATTGGACCAGACAGCCGAGAGGACTGCCGTCGGGACGAAGCCTATGCGCCAGGGTTTCATTGATGATCGCGACTTTCTCCGCGTCGGGGACACTGTCTTGCCGATCGAAGAGGCGCCCCTGCAACAGCGGGACCTCCAGTGCCGGCAAGTAGTCCCGGCCTATGGCGAGCATGTGAGTGTACCGTGCGCGAGGCCCCCTGGACTCCCCTTCTTCCGCCCCCGGCCGGTATTCGCGTATCGTTTGCTCCCCGCCACCCCCGTAGAACAGGCTGGGTGCCGACCCCAGCGCCTCGACTCCCGGCAGGGACGCCAGATGATCGGCCAGCGTCTCGCAGGCCTGGATGCTTCGGGTCCTGTCATAGCCGGCCGATTCCGGATCGATCCGAACGACCAGCGTGTTTTCCAGGTGGAACCGCGGGTCCGGCCGCGCTGTCTCCAGGGCAGTGCGCAACAGCAGCGCAGCGACGAGGACCAGGGCCACGGCCAGCGCGATCTGGCCCGCCACCGGAAGACCGCCTCGTCTTCGGTGAACGGGCCCCAACGTGCGACCGGCGGAACTCTTCATCTCCCCGGCCAGATCACGCCGGGACAGCCTCAGAGCAGGTCTTAGACCAAACAGCAACGTAGCGATCAGGCAGAAACCCAATGTGCCCATCAGAATGCGAATGCCCAGGCCAACTCGCATAGCTCTCATCACTTCCCAATTGGCGCCGGCGAACCATACGTTGAGAATCCGCATCCCGCAGACAGCCAGCAGAACACCGAGAACTCCTCCCAGCAGCGCCAACAGCGCAGACTCGACGAGCAACTGCCGAACGATCCGCAGGCGGCCCCCGCCGACGGCCAATCGGATGGCGATCTCACGGTGGCGCGAGGCTCCCTGCACGATCAGCATGCTCGCCAGGTTCAAGCAGACGATCAACAGGGTGACCACGGACCCGGCCATCAGGATCAGACTGTATTTGGTGAGATACGGACGATTGATCGAATCAAGGTAGAGCCGGTCCGGCGGGCGAAGAGAAAAGGAAGCCGCCGCCGGCCACTCTTTCGGATCCTCCGCTCGAAAGCGCGGGATCAAGGCCTGCAACTGCGTCTGAGCAACCGACATGCTCACGCCCGGCTTGAGTCGTCCGACGGTATGAAGCGACCAGGGATAGCCCCAACCGGCCCCGGCGTTGGCGGGCCGAGTCTGTTCCCGCATCTGAATCGCTGCGATGCTGCCCATCGACACCCAGTTGCCCAGCGGCACCCAGAGGCCGGGCCCCAGGAGCGAGGTGCCGGTGAATCCCTGCGGCGCCACGCCGACAACCTGACAGACAGCGCCGTTGACGTTCACAGACTCGCCGACGAGCTTCGGATCGCCCCCCAGCCGCTGCCAGAGGGGATGGCTCAGCACCACGACCGCAGCGCTGCCTTGCTGGTCTTCGCCGGGCAGAAAGCCCCGCCCCAGGACCGGCGCGACTCCCAAAAAAGAGAAGTAGTTCGACGAAACGTACGTAACCTTGCCGTGCCAGGCCGTCTGCCCACGAATTACGGTGACATCTCCTACTATGCCGTCGCGACTCTGAGCCATGACATCGCTGAAGGCCGAGACGCTGTCACGGAGGGTGATGTAAGTTGTATAGTCAGACGCGGCGCGGACGTCGCAGCACGCCAACTGCTCGTAGTTCTTCACATGTCCGGGCTGAAGAAACAGCAGCCAATCGGCGATGCTGGACATCATCGTATTGGCCCCGATGCCGATGGCCAGCGTGACCAGGGCGATCGCGGTGAATCCCCGCGACTTGCCCAGCATCCGGATTCCGTATCGAATGTCCTGCCAAAGCATTCCCATTGCTTTCTCCTATTCACACCTCAGCGCCACCATTGGATCGACCTTGGCCGCCCGGCGGGCCGGAAGCCATGCGGCGACTACGGCCACCGCCACGAGAGCCCCTGCCGTCCCGACGAGAGCAACCGGGTCGTACGGCGTAACGCCGTAGAGCTGACTTCGAATCAAACGGCCCGCAACGAATACCGCGGGCAGGCCGACGGCTACGCCAATCACCCCCAGCAACAAGGCATCGCGGAGGATCGGGCCGGCCACGTCCTGCGGACGGGCGCCCAGGGCCATGCGAATACCAATCTCGCCGGTGCGCCGGGCCACGCCGTACGCCATCAAGCCGTAGAGACCGATACAGGAAAGGAACACCGCCAACAGCGACAGCACACTGCACAGCACGGCGAACAATCGCTCCTGGCTGATCCGCTCGTCACGCACTTGCTCCTGCGTCGTGACATCCGCCACGGGGACGTCGGGATCTATCGTTGCGACCGTCTTGCGGACCGCCGTGGCGACCGCCATCGAGGGCAGCGACGTGCGAAGCGCGAAATACGCACCGCGGACCGAGTCCTGGCGGAACGAGAAATACACGGTGGGAGGCACATCCTCCTTGATGTCGCTGTACTTCGTGTCGGCACACACACCGACGATCTGCCAGTCGGCGCCGTCCGCCTTCATGACCTGGCCGAGCGGATTCTCATTCGGCAGGTATTTGCGGGCGAACGTCTCGTTCACGACGACGACCTTGGGTCCCCCATCCACGTCACTGGCGCGGAAGTCCCGTCCCGCCAGGACCGGGATCCCCATCGTCGCAAAGAAAGTCTCACTGACCGCGAGTCGATACGCCTGTGGCTTGGCCTGCCCTTCGACAGTGCGACCGGGAAAACTGAAGAAGCCGCCGCCGGACATCGCTCCGGCCAACAGCTTGAGCTGAGTCAGCGTCGCCGACCGCACACCGGGAATTCCCAACAGGGCCTGCTGAACGCGATCGTAGAACGCGGTCCGTTGCGAACCCTCGTAGCCCGCCTGGCTGGGAATCACCTGGAACAACAGGAGGTTCTCCGTGGCGAAACCGGGATTGATGCTGACCAGATTGACGAGGGTGCGGACATAAAGCCCGGCGCCGGCCAGAAGCAACGTGGAGAGGATGATCTGTCCGACCACAAGGATTCTGCCCAGTCGCAGGCGTGGGGCGCCTCGCGCGGCGCGGTCTTTGAGTTCGCCGGCCGGGTCCGCCCACGCCGCCCGCAGGGCCGGCAACAGGCCGGACAACAACGCGGTGACCAACACCATAGCCAGCGCAAAACCCAGCACCCGGAGATCGAGCGAAGTATCGTAGTGCAGGCCCTCCAGCGAACCCGCCAGAAGTCGCGAAATCGCGGTCTTGCCCCAAAGGGCAAGCAGCACGCCCAACCCGCCGCCCAGCGACGCCAACAACAGGCTCTCGGTGAGCATCTGCCTGAGCAGCAGCCATCGCCCGGCGCCGATGGCCGCACGCACGGCAAACTCATGCTGGCGAGCCGTCCCTCGCGACAACGACAGACCTGCGAGATTCGCACAGGCGACGAGCAGCACCACGCCGACCACGCCCAGCAAGAGCAACAGAGGCCGGCGGTAATATTTATGATCCTGCGAGGGACCTGCACGTCCCTCTTCCAGCAGGATCTTGGGCGATTTCATGGTGGAGGCCGCCTCGCGGGCAAACACGACGTCCGTCGCCGCCTGGAATTGTGCGTCGCGCGTGTCTGACTTCAGCCTGGCCATGACCTGGACCCACCAGACATCGGAAACCGTCTTCGACCAGGTTGCCGCCAGTTGCGGCTGGGCCGCCATGGAGACATAGAACGCCGTCTGGTCCGCAGGACACAGCCCCGCAAACTCGCTCGGCAACACACCGATCACGGTGAAGCTGTGGCCGTTGACCAGGATTGCCTGGCCCAACGCTGCCGGGTCGAGCGAGAACTCGCGTTCCCAGAAGGCATGAGAAATGACCGTCGTCGGAGGCGCTCCTTCCTGCTCGTCTTCAGCGGACAGCAGCCGCCCGATCTGCGAGCGCAGACCGAGAGTGGAGAAGAAGCTGCCCGACACCATGGAGCCCTCCGCGATGAAGGCCTCGCGTTTCGCCCGCACCGTGACGGAGTACAGGGGCAGATACCCGAACACATCGGCCAAATCGCGGCATTCCTGGCGCAGGCTGCAGAAGAGCGGATAGGAAAACGCGTCGCCTGTGGCATGTCCCCCGGCGTCGGCGTTCAAGCTCCCGGTGAAATTCTGGATTCTGGAATCCGTTCCGGACCACTTTAACACGCGCAGCTCTTGCGGGTTCGGGACGGGCAGCGAGTACAGCAGGATCGCGTTGACCAGGGAGAAGATGGCCGTACCGGCCCCGATGCCCAGAGCGAGCGATACCACCGCCACGATGGTGAAGCCAGGGGTCTTGGCCAGCATCCGCAGGCCGTATCGAAGGTCTTGCCACAGTGTTTTCATTGTTGAACTCCGGTTCTCATTCGCATCTCGACGCTACCGACCGAACGCCGGGAATCCCGGCCAGATTCCCACGCACCCGCTCAAAGCTGTTCCACAACCGGCGAAAGGCGTAACGTATGTCATTCCCC
>JBDKRX010000174.1:0-10016 GCA_039683175.1 Phycisphaerales bacterium | reverse complement strand
CGCCTGCTGTCGGACATCAAAACCGGGATCGGCTTGGCGGCCAAGAAGGCAGGCGGCCCGGTCCAGGGCATCGGAGTCGATACCTGGGGCGTCGACTTCGGCCTGCTGGGCGAGGATGGCAAGCTCCTGGAGAAGCCCTATCACTACCGCGACAGCCGGACCAACGGCGTGATGGACAAGGCCTTCGCGAAGATGCCGAAACGCCAGGTCTATGAGAACACCGGCATCCAGTTCATGCAGCTCAACTCCCTCTACCAGCTTCTGGCCATGCGCCTGGCGAACTCGCAAACGCTCGCGAAGACCGAGAGACTGCTGTTCATGGCCGACTTGTTCTCCTACTTCCTGTGCGGCAAGGCCATCGGCGAGTACACGATGGCCAGCACGTCACAGATGATGGACATGAAGACAGGCCAGTGGTCCAAGGCGATCTTCAGGGAGCTTTCGCTGCCGCTGGAGATCATGCCCCGAATCACGAAGCCCGGGACAATCATTGGCGAACTGACGGCTGAGGTAGCCAAGGAGATCGGCTGCGGCCGGATTCCCATGATCGCGGTCGGCTCGCACGACACTGCCTCCGCAGTCCTCGGCGTCCCCGGCAGCGGCAGCCACTGGGCATACCTGTCCTCCGGAACCTGGAGCCTGATGGGCGTCGAGCTGCCCAAGGCGATCGTGAACGACAAGACCTTCGCCTATGAGTTCACCAACGAAGGCGGCGTGGAGAACACGATCCGGCTTCTCAAGAACATCATGGGACTGTGGCTGGTCCAGGAGTGCAAGCGGCAGTGGCAGCGTGAGGGCCAGGATCTCTCTTACGGCGAACTGACGCGGATGGCGGTCAAAGCCAAGCCCTTCTTCGGATGCGTCAACTGCGACAACAGCGACTTCCTCGCGCCGGGCGACATGCCCGCGCGGATCAACAAGTGCCTCGCGGAGACCGGCCAGAAACCCACGCAGGACAAGGGCCAGATGGTCCGCTTGGTCCTCGAAAGCCTGGCTCTGAAGTATCGTTCGGTCCTCAGCGCAATCGAGGACGTCACAGGCGACACGATCGAGACGTTGCACATCGTGGGCGGCGGGATACAGAACGAGTTGCTCTGCCAGTTCACCGCCGACGCAACCGGCCGCAAGGTCGTCACCGGCCCCATCGAGGCCACTGCCAGCGGCAACATCCTGATGCAGGCCAAAGCCGTCGGCCAGCTCAAGAGCATCGACGAAGCCCGGCAGGTCGTTCGCAGCTCCTTCGAGATGAAGGAGTACAAGCCCCAGAACCCGGACCTCTGGGCCCGGCAGTACGACACGTTCGTCCGCGGCGCGACTCGTTCGTAGTGACGCCGTAAGGCGTTCTCTGTGCCCTCACGGGCACAATACGAACATGCTGGATACATGACTCAGTAAATCGACGGAGGGAAGGAGATAGTGATTTTGACCGAAAGACTTGAGCAACAGTTGGACAGCTTCGACCCCGCCCAGCGCAAAGCGGCTCTGACGGCGATTCTCGAGAAGGTGCGAACCGGAGAGATCGTTTTGCCCGAGGCGGGACGATTCGTGAACCTTCATTGCCACACCTTCTTCTCGTACAACACCTACGGCTACTCGCCGACGAAATTCGCCTGGCTGGCTCGCAAGGCGGGCCTGGCGGTCGCGGGCACGACCGATTTCGACGTGCTCGATGCGCTTGACGAGTTCCGCGAGGCCTGCCGGTCGCTGGGCCTCAAGGGCTGCTCCGGACTCGAGACGCGGGTCTTCGTGCCCGAATTCGCCACCAGAGTCATCAACTCGCCGGGCGAACCGGGAATCTCCTACCACATGGGCGTTGGGTTCCCCAGCGCGAAGGCGCCTACAGCGCAGCGGAAAGTCCTCAAGAGCCTCAAACAGACCGCCCAGCAGCGCAACCGCGACCTGATGCAGCGGGTCAACAAGTACCTCAGTCCCGTCGAGCTGGATTACGAGGCCGATGTCCTCACGCTAACGCCCGCCGGCAACGCAACGGAGCGTCACATGTGCGTGGCATACGCCAGGAAAGCAAAGGCGGCGTTCGGCGAGGGCGACAAGCTCGCTGAGTTCTGGTCGCAGAAGCTCGGGACCGACGCGAAGAAGCTCGGTCTGCCCGAGGGACGCGACCTGCTCAACACGATCCGCTCCAAGACGATGAAACGCGGCGGCGTGGGCTACGTCCAACCCGACAAGGGCTCGTTCCCGCAGATGGCCGATACGAACCGCTTCATTCTGGCCTGCGGCGGAATGCCCACCCACACCTGGCTCGACGGCTCCAGCGACGGCGAGCAGGCCATGGAAGAACTGCTCGACGTGGCGATGAGCACAGGAGCCGTGGCGCTCAACGTCATCCCCGACCGCAACTACACGCCGGGATCGCAGGACCAGAAGGTCAAGAACCTCTACCAGGTGGTCGAACTCACCCAACGAAGACACCTCGTCCTCGTCGAGGGCACGGAAATGAACAGCCCAGGCCAGAAGTTCGTCGATGACTTCAACTCGGCGGAGCTGGCCCCCCTGCTGCCGGCCTTCCTGAAGGGCGCCCATATCGTCTACGCCCATTCCGTGCTCCAGCAGCAGTGCAGGCTGGGGTACACCAGCGCCTGGGCGAACAAGCGCTTCGAAACCGCGGAACACAAGAACGCGTTCTTTGAAGAAGTCGGCGTCTCGCTGAAACCCCAGGGGGAGGACGGACTGGCGAAGCTCGATGACACAGCGTCGCCTAAGGATGTCTTGAAGACAGCACAGGGATGATCGTGCTGAAGGATGTGACATATATGAGCCAAGCGATACCAGCGAAGCAATACGCCGTTCAACTGGTCGGTCCGGACCAGCTCGTCCTGAACAAATCCAAGGACGTCTTCAAGCCCGGGCCACACCAGATCCTCGCCAGGGTCGAGGTCGTCGGCCTGTGCTTCTCCGATCTGAAACTGCTCAAACAGTTCACCGGCCACGTCCGCAAAGGACCGGTCGTCTCGGGCGTGGACCTCGATATCCTCAAGGAGATCCCGAGCTACGTTCCGGACGCGGCGCCGACGGTCCCCGGGCACGAGACTGTCGTGCGAATCGTCGCGGTCGGGCCCGGCGTCAAGTGGCCCAACCCCGGCGAGCGATACCTCGTTCAGACCGACTACCGCTGGGTACACACCGCCTCCTCCAACGCCGCTTTCGGCTACAACTTCGAAGGCGCCCTGCAGGAATACGTCCTGATGGACGAGCGAATCATCACCGCCCCCGACGGCGAGTCGATGCTCATTCCCGCGAGCGAGGAACGCGCGGGCTCGGCCATCGCGCTGTGCGAGCCCTGGGCCTGCGTGGAGGACGCCTATGTCACGAAGGAGCGGACGATCCTCAAGGCAGGCGGACAGATGCTGATCGTCGCCGACGCGGCCGTTCTGGAAGGCCGGATGCACCGTCTGTACCTGAAACACGGGACACCCGCGAAAGTAACGTGGGTCTCCAAGTCGATTCCGCCGGCCGACCTGGGTCCTGTGGTCGTCCGGGCCAAGAGCGTGATCGAACTGGGGGACGCGTCATATGACGACGTGATCTACTTCGGCGCCAACGCCCGCACGGCGGAGCAGTTGTTCGCGAAGATCGCGACGGGCGGCCTGCTGAACATCGTCCTGGGCGGCGAACGGTTCGGCTCGCCGGTCGTCACGATGGTCGGCCGGGTGCATTACGGCGGGATTCGCATCATCGGCACCACCGGCTCAGACCCCGCCGAATCAATGAAGTACATTCCCAAGACCGGCGAGATTCGACACGACGAGATCGTCAACGTCGTCGGCGCCGGCGGTCCCATGGGCATGATGCACGTCATCCGCAACATTTGCCAGGGTGTCGCTGGGGTCACCGTCTACGCCGGCGACGTGGACGACAACCGCCTGGCCGCATTGAGCCAGATCGCCGGCCCCCTTGCGGAGAAGAACGGCGTCGAGTACAGGCCCTACAACGCCAACAACGAGCAGATGGAGCTGGACTACAGCTATACCGTGCTGATGGCTCCCGTGCCCGAGCTGGTCGCCGCCGCGGTGCACTGCGCCGCCTCGCGGGGCATCATCAACATCTTCGCGGGCATTCCCGCCACCGTCACGGGCCCAATCGACCTCGACGCGTACATCGAGAAGCGGCTGTACTTCATCGGCACCAGCGGCTCGACGCTCGACGACATGAAGCGCATGCTGGAGAAGGTCGAAGCGGACCGCCTGGATACGAACGTCAGCGTCGCGGCCATTTGCGGTTTCGAAGGCGCGGTCGAGGGAATCCGGGCAGTGGAGAACCGCTCCGTCGCCGGCAAGATCATGGTGTACCCGGCCTGCCGGAGCCTGGGCCTGATCCGGCTGGAGGAACTACCGCAGAAGATGCCGGATGTCGCAGCCTGCCTGAACCACGGCCTCTGGACAGGGGAAGCGGAAAAGACGTTGCTCGAAAAACATGCGGATTGATTCAGAATGAAAGGGCATGAGGATGAAACGGAATGGCGGAGCGTCGTCACGCAGTCATCGAATGTACACAGCGGTATCCATTCTGACCGTCGCTCTCCTGGCAGGCAGCCTGTTCGCACAGGGACGTGAGTTCAACGGGCTGGGGATGGACTTGGGCAACCTGCCCCGTCTTTCGCACGCCCAGACCCGCTCGATCAGTCCGGAGAACTTCACCGGCGAGAAGGGCAAAGGCGGCATGGCCACCGAAGGCACCGGCAAGAACGCCGCCCGCGAGCTGGGCCAGGGCTGGAAGATCTCGCCCTCGGTGCGAATCGAACCCGATCAGACGTTCGTCATGGCGGACCTCCAGGCCGAGGGCGCCATTCAGCATATCTGGATGACCCCCACCGGGAACAACCGTCTCAACATTTTCCGTGTCTACTGGGACGGCGAGGAGACCCCGTCCATCGAGTGTCCCGCGGGCGACTTCTTCGCATGCGGCATGGGCCAGTACACCCAGGTCACCTCCCTGCCGGTCTGCGTGAATCCCAAGAGCGGCTTCAACTGCTACTGGATGATGCCTTTTCGCAAGGGATGCAAGATCACGATGACCAATATCGACAGCAAGGCCATGATCCTGTACTACCAGATCGACTATACGCTGACGAATGTGCCGGAGAGCATGGGCTACTTCCACGCCCAGTTCCGCCGGGTGAATCCCCTGCCCGAGAAGCAGGACTACACCCTCGTGGACGGCCTCCGGGGCCAGGGCCACTACGTCGGCACGTACATGACCTGGGGCTCGAACAGTCCCGGCTGGTGGGGCGAAGGCGAGATCAAGTTCTTCCTGGACGGCGACAAGGAGTTCCCGACCGTCTGCGGCACGGGGACCGAGGACTACTTCTGCGGCTCCTATGGCTTCGAGAAATTCGAGGGCGAGGGCTACCAGGAGTTCAGCTCGCCCTTCACCGGCATGCCGCAGGTGATCGAGTCTCCCAAGCAGCCGCGGTTCGGCCTGTACCGCTGGCACATCATGGATCCGATTCGTTTTGAGAAAGACCTGCGCGTGACCATCCAGGCGCTCGGCTGGCAGAGCGAGGGGCGATACCTGCCTTTGAAGGACGACCTGTCGTCGGTCGCCTACTGGTACCAGACGGAGCCGCACGCGGCCTTCCCGAAGCTGCCGGACAAAGAGGCATTGAAGATCACGCCGCAGTAGGGGCAACGGCCTGCACACGAGAGTTCAGCAAGAAAGAGGAGCACCATGGCGAGTTCAAGACAGATCGAACAGGCATACAGGCTGGCGCGCGAGCGGTACGGCGAACTGGGCGTCGATGCGGACAAGGCGATGAAACAGCTTCGCAAGGTCGCCATCTCGCTGCACTGCTGGCAGGGAGACGACGTGGGCGGGTTCGAGAGCGCCGACGGGCTCAGCGGCGGGGGAATCATGGCCACCGGCGCCTATCCCGGCAAGGCGAGAACCGCCGACGAGCTTCGGACGGACCTCGAAAAGGCCCTGAGCCTGATCCCAGGCCGGCACCGGCTGAACCTGCACGCCAGTTACGCCGAGACCAAGGGCAAGGCGGACCGCAACGAGCTGGAGCCCAGGCACTTCAAGAAATGGGTCCAGTGGGCCCAGGCCAACAAGCTCGGCATGGACTTTAACGGGACCTACTTCTCGCACGCGAAGGCCGCCGACGGCTTCACGCTCTCCAGCGCCGACAAGGGTATCCGCAGGTTCTGGGTCGAGCATGGAATCGCCTGCCGCAAGATCGGCGCCTACATGGGCAAGCAGCTCGGCACCCCCTGCGTGCTGAACACCTGGATCCCCGACGGCTACAAGGACATCCCCATCGACCGCAAGGGACCGCGCGAGCGACTCAAGGAATCGCTCGACGAGATCCGGGCCGACAAGGTCAGTCGCAACTACCTGCTGGATGCAGTCGAAGGCAAGCTCTTCGGCATCGGCTCGGAGAGCTACGTCGTCGGCTCGCACGAATTCTACCTGAGCTACGCGGTCGCGAACAACATCCTGCTGTGCCTGGACACCGGCCACTTCCACCCCACGGAAACCGTCGCGGACAAGATTTCCGCCGTGATGACGTTCGTCGATGAGATCCTGCTGCACGTCAGTCGCGGCGTCCGCTGGGACAGCGACCACGTCGTGATCCTCTCCGACGAGTTGGCGGCCCTCGCCCAGGAGCTGGTGCGAGGCGACTACCTCGACCGCGTTCACATCGGTCTGGACTTCTTCGACGCGAGCATCAATCGCATCGCGGCCTGGGTCATCGGCACTCGCTGCATGATCAAGGCCCTGCTCATGGCGATGCTGGAGCCCACGAAGAAGCTCGCACGGATCGAGGCCCAGGGCGACCACACGTCGCGACTGGCCCTGCTGGAGGAGTTGAAGACCTTGCCGTTCGGGGCCGTTTGGGATTATTATTGCCTGAAATCGAACGTGCCGGTCGGCGACGCCTGGCTGGGCGACGTGAAGGCCTACGAACAGAACGTGCTCGGCAATCGCACTTGAATCTGCAATAAGGACGCACAGAATGGACACAGAGCAGAAGTCACAACAGGAGCAAAGCGGCGGTGAGTTCGAGCGGGAGCCCGTGCCGCAGAGTCGACTGCTCGGCTTCAAGAGCTTCATCGGAATGTACGCCGGCGAACACACGGCCGGGACCGAGTTGGCGATCGGGCCTCTCTTTGTGGCCGCAGGCGTCAGCGCCTTCGACGTTGTCATCGGCCTGATCGCGGGCAACGTGCTGGCCGTGCTGAGCTGGGTCTTCCTGTGCGCCCCGATCGCCACGCGGGCCAGACTGACGCTCTATTATCAGCTCGAAAAGATCTGCGGGCGAAAACTCGTGACTCTCTACAATCTGGCCAACGGTGTGATGTTCTGCTTTCTCGCCGGAGCCATGGTGACCGTCTCGGCCACCGCACTGGGCGTTTGGTTCAATTTTCGGATGCCCGCCTTGAACGACTGGTTCCCGAACAGCGCCGGCTGGGTGCTCGCCGTACTGGCGTGCGGCGCGATGATCTCGGTGGTGGCCGCCTACGGCTACCAGATCGTCTCCAAGGTCGCCAACGTTGCGGCCCCCTGGATGGTGCTCGTGTTCATCGCGTTCGGGCTGATCGGACTGCGCCAGTTCATCGACGCCACCGGCACCGAGGTGAACAATCTCTCCGACGTCTGGACGCTTGCCAAGACGCACATCTGGCGAGGGGGCGACCCGCACCCGGGCCGGGTCAAGTTCACCTTCTGGCACGTCATGTTCTTCGCCTGGTTCTGCAACATGGCGATGCACATCGGCATGTCCGATCTGTCCGTGCTGCGTTTCGCGAAGAAATCGTGGTACGGCGTCGCCAGCGCGACCGGCATGTTCCTCGGACACTTCCTGGCCTGGCTGGCGGCCGCCATCCTGTACGCATTCCAGTTGCACCAGGACCCGAGCAACACCAGCGTGCTCCCCGGGCCGCTCGCCTATCAGGCCGCCGGGCTGACGGGTCTCATCTGCGTGATCATCGCCGGCTGGACCACGGCCAATCCGACCATCTACCGCGCGGGCCTGGCGTTTCAGGCGATTATCCCGAAGTCCTCTCGATTCCGCGTGACGTTGATCACCGGCGGCATCGCCACCATCGCGGCCATGTTTCCCGCTCTCGCCATGCGGCTGCTGGACTTCGTCGCACTGTACGGCCTGGTCCTCATGCCCATGGGCGCGGTGGTCTTCGTCGACTTCTGGCTGATCCCGAAACTGGGTTTGCGGGGTTCCTATGCCCAACTGAGCGGTCGCCACTTCAACTGGGCCGCCGGCGCCGCGTGGATTGTAACGCTGGCCATCTGTCTGAGCATCGTGTTCCTCGTCGGCAACTGGATACTGTACTTCATCGCCCTGCCGGGCTGGTTTATCGCATCCATCATCTATATCGTTCTGAGTCGCATTTACCAAAAACAAGTCCCGCTCTCGGCGGCCCAGGCATAGGAGACTTCTCATGCGCACTACCACGATTCTGATGATCGTTTCACTGCTCGCGTTGGTCGCTCTGTTCCTGCCGTCGATCCTGTTCCTGGCCGGCCGCATGGAACTGGCCACAGTCAAGTGGGTCATGCTGCTGGCGACCATCGTCTGGTTCGTCGCGGCGACGCCCTGGATGTGGAAGCAGTCCGGCTGACGCGAGAGAACGAAAAGGGAAGAAGTCAAAAAGACACAAGTGCGACATCCGCCGCCAGGCGGGTGGGCTGCTCGGTCAATCGTGGTGGTGCATGATTTGCCGAACCTGTCTCATGCGGCTGACAGCCGCCTCACCGGTCAGCGGAGATCCGAGCGCCTTGCTCAGAATGCTCGCGAATCGCGTGCCACTGACGGGACGGTCTGCGATCAGTTTTCCCTCGTAGATAATGCTGAACATGCCATAGGGCGTCGGGAGTTCCCGGGACGCCTTGGCGCTCCTGACGGGAACCACCTTCGGTTCCAACCCGAAAGTCCGGGCCACCGCCGCTATGTCCTGCACGCACTTTGGAATCATAGGACACTGATCGGCAGCCAGGACCGTGAGGCCCTTCTTGTACTTTCTCAAGAGCCGCTCCCCGCCGACGACGAATCGAGGATCCGGGGCAGCTCTTTGCAGTTTCTTGACGAGCAACTCGTAGGGACCGAAGCGGTCCACCGAGACAAAACCCGCTTTGAAGAACAAACCATTTCCCGCCATGAAACTATCAGAACTGGTCACGACGGCCACCCCTCGGCAGTTGCTCTTCTTCGCGTCCCTCAGGCAACTATCCAACAGGAGCGTGCCAACCCCCTTCCCCCCGTGCTTGCGGCTGACCATCAGGCAATGGATGACAAGGTAACCCTCCGCCTCCACCGGTCTCCACGCCTGATTGCCGGGGGCGTACTCAATCGTCCCAATATCACCGAATTCCCGTGAGCGGCACACTTTGAGCCTGAGTCCTTCCGGGTAGCGCTTCTTGAGCCACTCCGATTTCCGACGATACCCCTCGTTGTTGGGGTCCTTCCGCCCACAGAAACTGCAACCGCCGAGGTTCTGAGCATTGGTGTCGACGATTTCGTACTCGCTCATGTTGTGGGTCCGATCAGTGGCCGAACGACAAAAGCTCAGCGCATGGTTAGGCGGCGAGTGTTTCATGCTCTCTCCAGTATGTTCTCAAGCCCTGCTGGCGAACGATCGCGGTAGCTGGAATCTGAGACAGAACCAGGCCCGCGTCGAGTATATCTGCGCAAGCGCAGAAGGCGTTGAAGGCGGAGATGAACGCTACCCAGCCAGAGGCCACCTGTGCAACAGCAGCCGCAAGCAGGGGGACAAAGCTGATGACAACCAGAGGCATGAGGAGGATGGCGACAAAGCGGTTGCGTGTCATCTCTCCGGCGTAGTGGCCGTAAAACCCGATCGACGGCCCAAACCCCACAATCGAATGCGGCGACCGTCCTGACATCGGGTGAACATGAGGTGCTCCCCGAAAACGATGCCAGATGCAATGAGAGAGTATCCGATAAGAAGAATAGGGTTATAGAATGAAAGGGTACTCTCGTGAAACAGAAGCACCACACGGCGGAGCAGATTGTCGGAATG
>JBDKRX010000173.1:0-32383 GCA_039683175.1 Phycisphaerales bacterium | reverse complement strand
CTCCATTCTCTCCATGTTGTGATGGTATGAGTTTTGCGTATCCTCATGGCATTTGATGGCTCTGCCGGCGTCTTCACGTGAAGTCCACGCCACCTGCTCCCGACTCACGTCGCAGGGTACGCCGCGTATCGTTGTACATTCTCCGCCCGGAAAAAGCAATGCAGCGTTGTCTATCCCGACTCGGTGGGCGCGGGTCACGTAGTACGGCGTCCACGTCAATCTGGTGGGTGGAATCGCCGCCGCGTGGCGGGGGCGTCCCGCCCTCGTGTCTGTGGTCCTGCAAACAGAAAGAGCGAGGCCAAGATGCCCTCGCCACGAACTACGCCACCCACCATTTTGGGATGGACGGCGTAGTAGGGTATGCTGTGCACACCGCCCTCCTGGAGAAAGCCAACGCCGAGGACTCGCTATCTGCCACAGGCAGGTAGCGCCGCCGGAAAGTGGTATTGCGCGCCCCCGGAAATACTATCAGTTGACAATTGGCACAATGCTGGATACACTAGAAGGTGGACCTGTTCATCAGGGAAGAGACGTCAGATGTGCAATCCGTCAGGAGGTGGTTTGTCTACGTGCGAGCGGAGGCTTGACGCAAAAGCGCCAGTGACACGATGAGTACTGTTGGGAAGCAATCAGGCGGCCTCACCGGCAGGGCATGTGGTCCGCGATCGTCACGCGACCTGACCATTGTCCTGGCAGACCCACCCAATCCCAAACACAATCCATATGCCACCAGATATCCGAACTTGGGATTGCTGTACCTTGCGGCCTCGCTTCGAGATGTGATGCCCCACGCTCGAATTCATTACATCGACCATTCATACTCGCCGGAAGATCATCTCGCCCGGGTGCTTGACGTCAATCCCGATATCTACGGAATCTCCTTTGCCAGTCCGTTCGCTGAACTTGCCTGTCGGATGGTTCGTGCGGTCAAAGCCCGGCGGCCCGGGATTCGCGTTGTCTGTGGGGGCCCGCATCCCACCGTTGATCCTGCGGCTGTTCTGCTGTCTTCGGGTGCGGATTACTGTTGTCTTGGAGAGGGAGAAAGAACTCTGCCTGAGCTTGTTGCGTCAATAGCTTCCGACACCAATCCATCGAGCATCGCGGGCTTAGTTTCTCGTGGCGACGACGGGACCATGGCGTTCGCGCCTCCGCGAGATCCCGTGCTCACCCTGGATGAGCTGCCGCTCCCGGCATGGGACTTGGTCGACTTCCGAAGGTACTCGGGCGCAACGGTGAGTAGAGGGACGTGGTCCACAGCGATCACGGCCAGTCGTGGGTGCCTATGGAACTGCACCTTCTGCTCGAATCCTGTCTGGAGACTGCGACGGCCACTACTCCGTGTGCGGTCGCCAAGCCAAGTAGCGAGAGAAGTTGAGATTCTGTACAGCTACGGAGTACGGGAGATATACATTCGTTCCGACGAGATGAACGCCGATATTGACTGGGCGGTGGAAGTGTTCTCACGTCTGGCCGCCTTGGCGCACAGAGACCTGTATTTCCAGTGCAACGTCAGGGCTGAGCCTATGACAGCGAGGCTGGCCGATGCTATGCGCCGTGCGCAATGTTGGCTCTGCTATGTTGGGGTCGAATCCGCCTCTCAGAGAGTGTTGAATGGAGTGCGCAAAGGCATCACTCTTGAAGGCATTCACACCTGCGTTCGTCTACTGAAGGAATCGGGAATAGACGTGTATGCCTTCATGATGCTCTACAATGTGTGGGAGGATCACAACCTCCTGCGGACAGAGAGTACCAGCGAGGTCCTGGCTTCTCTGCGCTTCATACTCAGCCTCAGGCGAATGGGCCTCGTTGACTTCATGAGTTGGGGTTTTGCAACACCGTACCCAGGATCCGATCTTCACCGAGTGTGCGTGAAGTACAATCTGATTCGGCATGTGTGTCCCGGATCCACACATGTGCCTACACCGCATGATATGACGCTGAGACTTCCTGGAATACCCACGTACATGATGGTACTCACGCGAGCACTTGGTTTGCTCCTCCAAGGCTTCCTTTCGTGGAGAGCGCCGGAGAGTTATCGCACGGGATCACTTCTGAAGAACCTGCGGCATACCGCATACAAGCTGAGGTGTATAGTGCGTCCCTCGTGACGCGGATACGACAAATCCACATCTGAAAGGATCGTATGTCTTCCTCCGTCCCAGATTGGACATCAAGAGGCACAGTTCATGCCGGCTCCCGTTGTCGGCCTGCGCCCAGCATAAGTGTCATAATCCCGGTTCACAACCGATGGTCCACCTTGGGCGAGTGTCTCGGCAGCCTACGGGTCCAGCGAGATATAGTCCCCTGCGAAGTTATTGTGGTGGACGATGGAAGTACGGAACCCGCAAGCGATGCCTTTATAGCGGAACATGTTGGGACACACGTAAGGATCCTCCGGCAGCCACATCTTGGAATATCAATGGCGAGAAACCATGGTATTTCTGTAGCTACGGGAGAGATACTCCTGTGCGTGGATTCCGATTGCCGACTCGATGCCTGTTGCCTGAGGGAGTTAGCGATCGCCGCTATCCAGCATCCACAGGACATGGCATTCCAACTGCACATCGCCGGGGATTGCTCATATCTGGTTGGCAAGGCCGAGCACATGTGGCAGTCAGCAAATCAAGCCGTCTTCCAGCAGGCCGACGGACAAATCCGGTGGCTGAATACGAGCGGGTTTGCGGTCCGCAAGGCATCTGTCGCACCAAGCGGCCATCTCTTCGATCGCCGTGCGAAACGGGGTGAGGACAACCTTCTTCTGGTGCGCCTTGTCAAAAGCGGCTCAATGCCACGATTTGTCCCGAATGCCATAGTCACGCATTGCCCCAGACTGCGCCCGCTTGGTTACATCTTGAAGGCGTTCAAAACCGCCGTTATGGCGACGAAGGCGATGTCTCTGATGACATCCGAGGGTGTCAACACCCGTGCGTCTCGTCCGGAACGATGGAGCATCATGCGACTACTCTGGGCACAGTCATGTCAATTGCCGTCGGGCAAAGCTGCGCTGATGCTGATTGGTGCCAGATATGGAATGAAATCAGTAGGGAGAGCTGTCAGCCTGGTTCTGCGGCGGATGACGAAGACAGTAATCCCAGGGGACACCATGAACACGCCGATCAGAGCCAGCAGAGATCGCGGGTGCGAGAGTCGCACGGAGAAGGAATAGCGGACTATTCTGAACCCGAGTCACGTGGCTACGTAATTCCGGGGACGTCTTACTTATTTCCTGCAGGGATTGAACAACAAAGCGGTGGGCATAACCCAGCCACCGCTGTCGCCCCATCGCGACGGCCGCCTATGGATTGCTTACTGATGATCTACGATTGACTATTCTGCGCGGTCCGGGTGTGTTTGACCTTCTTCTTCGTGTCCCTCTGCTTCGTTGTGCGTCTGCGACTCCTGCGGCTTGGCGTCTCTGCGCGGGGCTTCTTCGGGGCTGCGGATCGTGGCCTGCGACTCGTGGTCCTGGGGGATTTCGTCGTGCGTCGTGTGGGTTGCGTCTTGCGGGCGGATTTGCTGTTCTTACGTTCCGACCTTCTCACCCTCTTACCTTCCGCCTTCGCAGCGTCCCGCTGCGCGTAGACCTCCGCCCGCCGCTGGGGCGGCCACTCCTCCGGGAAATTCACACGGGCGAACTCGCCGAAGTGCTCGACCGCTGCGCGATCGTAGACGTGCGCCGCTTCAATTTCGTCGTCGAAATAGCCCAGCCATTCGCGCTGGCCTTCGAGGCGACATCGGGCGAACCACTTCCGGTGTTCTTCGTCGTAGCCGACCCCTTTGAACCTGGAACTTGAGCCATGCCGACTGCGTCGATTGCGCAGGTTTTCCGCCTGCGTGCAGAGGCGGAGATTGAACCGGCAGTTGTTGGTGTTGTTGCCGTCGATGTGGTCCACGACCATACCCTTGGCTGGCTGCATGATCTGGCCGTGCATGTAGATCCTTCTGCCCTTCTCGCGCCGCGAGGCGTATCCGTTGTTTTGATGCCATGTGTACTGCCCAAGCGATTCATAGTCGGCAGCGTCGACGTAAGCGTAGAAGCCGTCGCCGAGCGGGATCAGGCGGACCGCGTCGCCCTCGGGCAAGACAGGCCTGGGACGATAGTTGCGACAGGCGGTGCCTGGGACGTCATGCATCTGTCCTGACCATAGGGGGTGGTTCGCGCAGCGCGGCAGGAGCGGCTCGCCCACGCACAGGCATCGAAGCCATCTCTCGGGGTCAACGCACGAATACACGCAGTTGTAGCAGCGCGGCGCAGCCATGGGTTCTCCCTTTCGCAGTTGTCGGCAACAACCTGCTGGCCCGGCGTGCGTCCCGCCGGAACCGTGTTCGCTCCATCATATGGGAACCATGGGCGTTTGTCCATTTGTAAATTCAAAAAACTACAACATTTGCATACATTTGCGTCCATATGCCGTAATGCCTTTGTGATACAAGGGTTAGGGTCCCACGTTCATTTCGGCCGGTTGGTTTTGCCATTCGGGCGACTTCGCGGTATTGTGGCGATCAGCGTCACTTGAAGTGGTTGGGCCTTGATTGGAGGTGCGAAGAGATGGACAATGCGATGATCCGATGGTTTCGTGTTACGGCCTTCTTGGCGACGGTTGTCGTATCGGCGTCCGTTGCATCGCAGGGGCACGCGGTGGGTCCGCACAACGCGTTGATCCTCAACGAGGACGACAGCCACTTCTTCTCCTCTCGCGAGGCCGGCTCCATGACCCGGGAGGGCCTCGACGCCTTCGTCGATCAGTATGCCGGCACGGCGGTGACGCATCTGTTCCTGTGCCCCAATGCGATGCGGGCCAGCTTCCGCAGCCGGACGCGGGACGCGATCTGGGATCCCGTCGAAGGCCAATCGCCCTCCAATCGCTGGGTGGACAACGCCCGTCTGCTCTACGAGCGAGGTCTCGATCCCTACACGGTCTGGATCGCGCGCTGCCGTGAGAAGGGAATCTCGCCCTGGTTGTCGATGCGCATGAACGATATTCACAGCGTCGACGAGCCGAACTCCTTCATGCACTCTTCGTTCTGGCGGGAGCACCCCCAGTTCTGGCGGGTCCCCAATGGATCGGCCTCGCCCTGGCAGAACCGGGCGATGAACTACGCCCACGCAGAGGTCCGTGCGCACCAGATGGCCTTCGTGGTCGAACTGCTCGAACGCTACGACCCCGACGGCCTGGAGTTGGACTGGATGCGATTTGGCTGGCACCTGACGCCCGGGCAGGAGAAGGATGAAGGCAAGTACCTCACCGAATTCGTCCGCGAGGTCCGCACCCTTGTGGCGACGTGGGCGAATCGGCGCGGACATCCGATCTGGCTCGGGGTGCGAGTCCCGGCCCATCCGGAGGCCGCGGCTCTGCTGGGCATGGATGGCGAGCAGTGGGCGAAGGAGGGTCTGGTCGATCTGTTGGTTCCGTGTCCCTTCTGGTCCTCCTCCGATTTCGACATCCCGGTCGAGTTGTGGAAGGAGCGGCTGGGACTGGCCGGTGCGAAGGTCGCGGTCGCCCCCGGCCTGGAATACAACGCGCGTCCCTGGCCGGGCGGCCAGGCCGTCGCCAACACGCTGGCGTCGGCCTACGGTTTCGCCGCCTCCGCGCTCGCTCGCGGAGCCGATGCGCTGTACCTGTTCAACTGGATGGATTCGGAGACAAGACCCGTCGCGGCCGAGTCGTATCGCAGACTCGTCGAGAGCGGTCTGGGCATCGATCTCGTGGGTCGAGTGGAGCGACGTCACCCGGTGTGCTACCGTGACACGGTGCCCAACGGCTTTCCCAACGCTGTGTGTCTCCCCGCTGAAGGGCCGGAAGGTCGGGAGTTCCGCATCCATATCGGCCCGGCGCCCGCCTCGGGTCGCGTCGAACTGATCGTCGGACTGGCCCGTCGCGAGGGCGTACCCGCCGCGACGTTTCAGGCCGAGATCAACGGCGTCGAGGCCACATTTGCAGGCGATCTCCAGGAGGTTGCCGATCTGGGAGGCGACCCGGCTCGCGCGATTCGGTTCGCGTGTCCGCTGACCGCCGTCCGCGACGGATACAACACTGTGCAAATCCAGCAGACGCCGGGACAATTGCCACAAACAATCGTGTGGATCGAGTTGAGAATCGATCCGATGGCGGGGAAGTAGACAGCAGGCGGAACCCACCCTTGGGTCGCAGGTTGGAGATCAAAACGCCGAGGCCCGCGACTCGTGGACGCGGGCCTCGGGTTTGTTCAGCCTGATGGCGGGTCTTTGCTTTAGAATGGCTTGGCCACCGGCGTTTTCTGACCCATGACCCACAGGATTTCTTCCTGAGACAGCACTCGGTTGTAGACCTGCACGTCATCCATCGCTCCCAGCCAGAAATAACTGGCGGAAGAGGGCTCCCGACCCAGCTTGAAGGTGCCCGTGGAGGAGCCCAGGACCGCAGTCGTCTGCAACTCCCGATCCAGGTTCCCATAGACATAGGTCCGCATGTATTGTCCCTTGGAGTAAACCCCGGCCACATGGTACCAGACGCCCTGTTCCAGCGCGGCGCCGCCGGTCACGTTGCGAGTCAGGGTGGACGCGTTGGCGGAGGTGCGAATCTCGAACTCGACCTTGTTGTCGGTATAGAGACCCATCTTGTAGCCGCCCGTGGTGCCGTCCTGGTTGCCCGCGATCTTGCGATCCCCGGCGGTGAAGTCCATCTTGATCCAGGCGGTGATGGTGACTGCGTCGGTGAGGTTCAGGCTCGCGCCGCTGCCGCAATCGACGTAGGCGGCAGCCCCGTCGAACTGCATCGCCTGGTTGACCATGCCGGCAACGTAGGTCGCGGTCCCATTCACAGTCCCGTTGTTGCCCTTGCCGGAGGTGTCATTGGCGTTGCCGTCCAGGGTGTAGAGCGCCACCAGGTTCGTCTTGCCCGGATCGGCCGGCGTGATGTACTCGGGGGCCCTGGGGTAGAGCCGGATGTCGTCGATGTACAGGGTCCCCGCCGCCCCGGCGCCCTCGATGCCGATCGTCAGCGAACGGACACTGCTCACGTTGCCGACGGTGGACAGATCGATGTTCCACACCTGCCAGACGCCTCGCGTCAGGTCCGCCGCGTCGCCGTCGTAGGCCACCTTGGTGCTGTTGATCTTCACGTACAGTTGCCCACTGTTGCCGGCAACCCCCGCGAAGTAGAGCGAGAGGCTCTGGATGCCGCGAACGGTCCAGTCCTCGGCCGGGTCGAAGGTCCGCTTGGCTTCGGCGGAGGCGGCCCCGCCGGTGTTGTCGTAGAAGAACGGCATGGATTGACTGCCGTTGTGTACGATGGTCGTCTCGCAGAACGTGCCGTTGACCGCGGGGTCAATCCCGACGAGCGCGCCATTGGTGTCGACGCCATACCCATCGATCCAGGTCTGGAAGACCGCCTCCTCGGCGTCCATATTGTCCGTGTAGCTCTCGAAATCATCGACGACCAGGTATTCTTCGGTCGTGAAATTCCAGACCTCGCCGGCGTAGGCACCGCTGTCGCCGACTTCATCCACCTTCCAGAAGTACTCGGTCGCGAGCATCAAACCCGCGGGAGTATAGCTGTGCTCGGTCACCGCGTGGCCCGAGACGACGCCGTCAGCCACCATGTTGCTGTCGGTGTCGATGTATACCATGTGCGAGGTGGCCTCCCGGCCGGGCCGCCAGTTCAGCGTGGCGTCGATGCCGACGTCCGTGGCGCCGTCCGTCGGATCGGGCGCGAATGCCTGCACCGGCGTATAGAAGAACCGCACCTCGCTGAGACTGACCATCGTGGTGGCGCCCCAGCCGGTGTTGACCGTCAGTCTGACGTGTTTCGCCATGACCTCGCCCAAATCGACAATGGTACTCGCCGTGTAGGTCGCTTTGCCGGTCCCCTGTGCGAATTGGGGCACATTCTCCAACGGGGTCCAGGTCTCGCCGTCGGTGGAGTATTCGATGGCGACGTCCTTGGCGCCGAAGCCCATGAACGACTCGAGCTCCGAGTTGGCGTTCCAGACCCACAGCTCGTGCAGCTTGTATTCCTTATCGAAGGTGTACTGGATCCAGGCGGGCAGACCGCCGGGGGTGACCCACATGGTCTTCAGATCGACCCCGTGCTGATCGAACGCGTCGAGGCCGGAGCCGTCGACGGTCTTGCTCGCGGGCGAGGTGGGTTGCTGAGCGGAGGCTGTGGCCGTCAGACTGGTGATCGGATAGGCATACGTCTCGACGGTGAAACTCCATACCTTGCCTTTGAAGACGGTGGAATCGGGGGCCGCATTGACCTCATCGACCCGCCAGTAGTAGGTCTGGCCGTATTCGAGCGGTTCATCCGCCGTATACTCGGCGTCCACCTGGCCCTGACTGACGAGGACCGCTCTCGGATCGGATGTGCTGGCGTCGTTGACGTCGTCGAAGCTCGTCCCGAGGTACACATCATGCGTGGCGGCGAATCCGCCCGGCGTCCAGCCCAGGGTCACATCCTGCGGCACGTCCGTCGCCTTATCGTCCGGGACCGGCTCACGCGCCTCAACAAGAGCCATGGGATTCATGAGAACCATGATCTCCTCCTGCGACAACGCCCGGTTGTAGATGCGAACGTCGTCCAGCATTCCGTTGAGGGGCTCTCCATCCGGACTGCTCAGACGCACCATTGTCCCGGCGGCCAACGTGCCGGAAGGCGTCAGCCTGGCGATCTCCACGCCGTCGAGATACAGGCGCTGGGTGACGCCGTCCCAGGTGCCCGCGACGTGGTGCCACTCGCCCTCCGTCAGGACGTCGCTGACGTAGATGTGCGAGAACGTACCGGCGACTGTGATGTAGAAGTGCAGTCGTCCATCCCCGTTCCTGCGAATCACCGCGACTTCCCCGCCAATCGTCACGTATCGCTCGACGGCACTGCCTGCGAACGCATCATGCCACACCCAGGCGCACAACGTGACGGCGTTGGAGCTGAAGGTGAAGGCCGTATCCCGTCCGTAGCCCGTCTTATGGAAATGCACGGCCGTGCCCGACCACCCTTCTTCCCACGTGGTGTTCACCAGTGGGATGTCGGGGCCATTGCCGGAGGAATCCATCGCGGTGTCACCGGCGCCGTCATCAAACGTCCACCAGCCCACGAGGCTCGGATCGGATCCGGCCCTCGCCAATCCGGCCAGGCCGACGATCAGAAGAGAAAGAAGCACGAAACACGATCGCTTGAACATGACACATCCTCCTTCTGCTAAAGTGAACCCTGCAACGCGCTCCCGGCTACACAACGAGAACACACTCCGCGACGCGTTGTGAAAACAGGCCTTTGTCCGCAAACGGATCAGAGGGAGCAGAAACGGCGCGACATGGCAAGCCATACAGGGGGTACACTCGGCAGGCAACAACATTCTCGGCCATATCCGCTCCTCGACAGACTCACGACCTGGTGTTTCCAGGGCCAACCGGAAATGCCAGGCGAGAACTCTTTAGATCATATTACAGGGCCGGATGACGAACGTCAACGAGTTTTCCCCCTCCGCTTCCCTGCGTTCCAAGCCCGATCCCTTTTTCCTGTGAGATGAAGTCAAGACGCTTGATCTGCACGATGGGTGTGATACGCTATGGCAAATGAGGCTTGGCGGCGTAGCCGAGCGGATTCACATGGGGAATACCGGAACGCGTCGCCCTTGATTCCGACGCGGCCTTCATCCGGCGTTCCAGTGTAGTCAGGGGGATAGACTATGAAGACGGCACTTCAAGCTTTGGCAATAATCGTCCTGGCAGGCGGTCCGTTGTCCTATGGCCAGACGAACGACACGCCGCCGGCGGTTCCCTCGCAGGAGGAGCCGGAGGTGTTGAATCAGGGACCCATTCACGAAGGGTTTGCCCGACCGCTCGATCTGGCCCCGCAGGCGGGCATCATCTCGCCGGAGGAGCCGCCCGCCGACATCGTCGAGAACCCCGCGGCGGAAAGACCCCGGGGTTCGCAATATGTCTGGATTCCCGGATACTGGGCGTGGGACACGGAGCGAATGGACTATGTCTGGGTCAGCGGGTGCTGGCGAGTGCCCCCGGTGGGGATGTCGTGGATACCGGGTTACTGGAACAGAGTTGCCCAGGGCTGGCAGTGGGTCGCGGGTTTATGGATCGCCACGCCACAGGCGCAGCAGATTCAGTATCTTCCCCAGCCCCCGGAGGTCGTGGATGTCGCGCCTCCCACAACGGCAATCGTCACCGGCCAGATCTGGGTCCCGCCCTGTTATTACTGGCGCAACAACGCCTACGTTTTCCGGGCGGGGTACTGGCTGACGCCTCAGGACAAGTGGGTGTGGGTGCCGTCCCATTACGCCTGGACGCCTTATGGGTATGTCTTCGTGCCGGGATACTGGGACTACGTTCTGACGACGCGGGGGGTTTTGTACGCGCCCGTGTACTTCCCGCGGCATTTCCACAGACCGGTGGGATATAGATATTCGCTTGGAGTTGTCGTGAATATCGGCAATCTGGAGTTCGGCCTGTTCAGCTCGCCGCGCTATCGCCACTACTACTTCGGCGACTACTACAGCGACTTCTACGTCGGCCTGGGAATCTACCCGTGGTTCGAGTGCGAGACGCGGCACAGTTGGTACGATCCGATCTATGAGCATGACCGTCACTATCACCGGCGAACGATGCCCCAGTGGGACCAGCACCTTCGGCACGAGTATGATCTGCGGCGAACGGATGCGAGTCTTCGTCCGCCCAGGACCTATCGGGAGCTGGAATCACGGCCTGGACCCGTCTCCCCCGGACAGCGAAGCGGCATGCGCATGGTCGAGCCGATTCGGACCTACGCCCAACGCGAGATGGCTCCCTTCAAGTTCTCCCAGATGAGCGACAAGGAACGCCAGAGGATCGTCAGCCATACGAACGAAGTCAATGATTTCCGTCAGGAGCGAAGGCAACGCGAGTCCAAGCCGTCGGCCCCGTCGGGAGTTCAGCCGCCCGGAGAGTCCAGACCGTTGGAGCGAATCACTCCGGAACGGAGCCAGCGTGTCGAGAGTCCTGCAGGGCAAGCCAGACCTGTCAGACCCACGCAAACGGAAAGACCCGGCGCGCCGGCGTCGTCCGGGAAGCAGCAGTTCGAGAGTCGCAGTTCCTCGGAAAGGATGAATTACCCCAGATCCCCGATTACCGGCAGAAGCTCCGGCGGCCTGTTCCGGAAGAACACTCCGTCGCAATCCAAACAAGAGGCGCGAATCGAACAGAAGCCCGGCGGGAGCGGCGAGTCGCGAGGCAAGACTGGCGGCGGGGATCGAGGCCGCAGGTAGTCCGCCGTCCGTGTTAATTGGGTTGGCGGGTGCCATGTCTACGCTTGCGTAGACATGTCGGAACGGATCGGCAGGACATGCTTACGCGAGCGTAAGCATGGCACCCAGCATTTCCATGGTACCATCGCGCCGGGGCAACCCGCCATTTTAAGATGGACGGCGTAGTAGTCCGCCGTCCATGTCAACCTGGTGGGTAGTGTACCGGCGCATGGCCTGTTTGGAGTTCCGCGTTTACGCGGTCTTGAGCCGCCTGAAGGCGGAACTCCAAACGGCGTCCGCGGCTTTCGCCCACCGTCTCAAGATGGACGGCGCAGCAGGATAAGGACGGCGACCGGGTCCTGGATGTAGAAGGACGGCGGGCAGAACGTGCTCTCCTGTGGTCAACCCATCGCGGGGACTCCCGGATTCCGGGCGCCGCGAGGACCTCCCTTGTGGGAACCGGGCGATGTCCGACGGCCCCATACGCGCGGGCGACGGCTACGCTCGCCAGCGGAGGAACTGCGTGCTGCCGTGCTGGCTCATGTTGCCGCCGACGGCGTGGAGTGTGAATTCGCCGCCCTCGCTCGTCAACTGGGCCTCGACCCAGCCCACCGGCTGGGCGGCGGTGAAGTTGTAGCCCGTCGCGGGCAGGTTGATCAGGTGAATCCCATCCCTTTCCGAGAACTCGTACCGGTGCGAGTGCCCGAAGACGAGCGCCTTGACCTTCCGGGCGGGCGAGATGATCTCGAACAGCCGGCGGGTGTCCAGCAGATCGGCCCGGGGCGCGTGATGGCAGAACAAGATCGTCGGCGTCTCGTCGCTGGCGCCCAGATAGGTTTCCAGCCAGATCCGCTGGAGCTTGCCGAGCATGCCGGGGAACGTGTTGACGTACAGGAGCGTGTCGAGCACGATCATCCGGACCGGGCCGGCCATCGCCGTGACGATGTGCCGGTCCTTGATCGCGGCCCTGTGCGTGGGGCTCGTGAAGGCGGTGCGGAAGTCCTCGCGATGATCGTGATTGCCGATGCACAGGTGGATCGGACGCTTCTTCGCGATCGGCGACAGCAGGGATTTGAAGTTCTCGTACGCGTCGGCGCTGCCTCTGGACCGGGCCAGATCGCCCGTGATGACGACGCCCTCAGGCATGTCTTGGCCGATCTGGTCGGCGACCCGCTGGAGATTCTGATAGGTGCAAAAACCCCGGAATCGGTACTGGGGATCGCCGTGGATGTGCGTATCGGACAGAAAGGCCCATCGCGTGCAGTCTTCCTGGGCGTCGCACCCAGGCGGCAGTGAGAGCACGCCGCTCGTGGCAGCCAGGCTCATCGTGAGAAACCGTCGTTTATTCCATTGCCGCGTCAGAACTTTCAACATCAATCGCCGTCCCAAGAATTCGAAACCCCCTCGCTCCGATCCGAGCAATCCCCATGTGATGCTCCTGTCATGGCTCTCTTCTACCACAACCGGAGGCAATCCGCAAGGCCTTTTCCGGACGCAGTTCCGCGATCTCGCGGGTTCTCTTGTCGTCCGGTTACGATCTCCAGCACAGACGCTCGGTGCAGCCATCCAGTTTGCGATTGCCCGCGAGGGCGTGCAGTGTGAACTGGCCGCCTTTCTCTGTGAGCTTGGCCTCCACCCAGCCCACAGGCTGCTTGCCCGACATATTGTAGCCGGTCGCGGGCAAGTTGATCAGGTGGATGCCCTTGTACTCGGAGAACCTGAATTTGTGCGAGTGCCCATAGACCACGGCCTTGACCTTGGCTGAAGGCGCGATGATGTCGAACAGGCGTCGCGTATCCAGCAGGTCGATCCGGGGTCTGTGATGGAAGAACAGGATCGTGGGCCGGTCGTCGCAGGCGTCGAGGAAGGTCTTCAGCCAGGTCCGTTGCGACCGGCCAAGCAGGCCGGCCGCCCGGTCCATAACCAGGCTGTCCAGGACGATCAGCCTCGTCGGGCCTGCCACCGCCGCAGCGACGCACTTGTCCTCGACCGTTGTGCCGACGCCGACGGAGTCGCCGAACGACTTGGCGAAATCGTCGCGGTTGTCGTGGTTGCCCAGGCCGAGATAGACGGGGCGCTCCTGGGTCACAGGGGACAGGAGCGTCTTGAGATTGTCGTAGGCCGCAGTCTTACCCCTCCACCGGGCCAGGTCGCCCGTGATGACGACGCCGTCCGGCGGGTTGTACGCGATCTGTCCGGCAATCTCCTGCAGGTTGCGATAGGGGTAGAAGCCGCGATAGCGATTGTCGGGATCGGGAGCCACATGGGTGTCGGAGAGAAACGCCCATCGCGTGCATTCGTCCCTGTCGTCGCCGAAGACCCGTGCCGGACCCAGCGTCGCCACGCCGGCGGCCAGCGCCAGAGTGCCCTTGAGAAACTGCCGTCTATTCAGACTTCGCTCCGAGACGTCGAACATAATACATCACCCTTCCCCGTGTCGATCGCGGATCGATGAGTGAGGACTCGCGGCAGCGCGCCGGTTCCTCGACCATCTCTCGGGAGGATCATCGACAGGGCAAGGACGGCCCCCCCCTAAAATATAGTGAATCTTCGATGAGGCAGGCGTTAGGGGCCGTGAACACAGGGTTTTGCGGTCCTTCGCCGAGAGAATCAGCGGTGTGGTCCGAGAAGAACGGCGCGAATAGGACCTACGGGACGAGTAGGATTAGCCCGCAGCAAAGGGTCTTCGACCGTCAGGATCGCCAGGAAAGGCCTTCGATCCGCCCGTCGAGCTGGGTGTTGCCGGCGACCGCGTGCAGGGTGAATTCGCCACCTTGGGCGGTGAGCGTGGCGCCGATCCAGCCCAGGGGCTGGTCGTCGCCGAAGTTGTAGGCCGTCGAGGGGAGGTTGATCAGGTGGATGCCTTCGAGCTCCGAGGACCTGTACTCGTGTGAGTGGCCGTACACGATGGCTTTGACCTTGCGAATGGGTTTGATGAGGTCGAGCAGCCACAGGACGTCGAATAGATCGCCGTCGCCGTCGTCGAGCGTGTGGTGGAAGAACAGGATCACGGGCTTATCGTCGCTGTCCTGGAGGTACTGCTGGAGCCAGGTCCGCTGGGCTTTACCGAGCAGGCCTGGTGTCTGATTGGTGGCCAGGAGCGAATCGAGGAGGATGAATCGGACGGGACCGGCGTCCACTGTGACGACGTGCTTGTCCTTGATCGGCTGGGCCTGCCCGGGTCGGTCCTCGAACACGTCCAGAAAAACGGCGCGGTCGTCGTGGTTGCCGAGGGCCAGGTACATCGGCCGCTTGCCGACCAGGGGCATCAGCAGCTTGCGGAGATTCTCGTAGTCGCCCATCTGGCCGGTGAGACGGGCCAAGTCGCCCGTGACGACCACGCCTTCGGGCAGGTCCGCCGCGAGCTGCCCGACGATCTTCTCCAGGTTCCGATAGGGGTAGGAGCCCCGGTAGTTGTTCTCCGGATCGGCTGCGATGTGCGTATCCGACAGAAAGGCCCAATGCACCTGCTTGGAGTCGGCATTGGCCCGACCCCAACGCGGGTTCAACGCGATGATCCCGCCCGCGGCGGCCAAAGAGACATTGAGAAATCGTCGTCTGGTCATTGCGCTGCGGTCGAGAACGTCGGACATGCATCTACCCTTTCTGCTGTGGCCACTTCATCATTGCCCATCTGGCGATTCCTTTTGTACCAGACTCGCCGCGATCCGCAAAGCCCCGGCAGGGAAATCTTGTGGCACTCGGATCAACGGTCGATTATTGTGACGCCGTAGAACCTGCAACTGCTTTGGTTGGATGGACCTATGGAATTGAATGCCTTCGATATCGGAATCTTCGTCGCGTTCATCGCAGTGGTCGTCGGGGTCAGCATGTTCAAGAGCCGCCGGGAGCAGACCAGCGAGGACTATTTCCTCGCGGGCCGGGGGCTCACCTGGCCGCTCATCGGCCTGTCCATCATCGCCGCCAACATCTCCACCGAGCAGTTCGTCGGCATGAGCGGCCAGGGCGCGGGCAGCGTGGGTCTGGCGGTGAGCAACTGGCAACTGGCCGGCAGCGTCGGCATCGTCCTGATCGCCTTCACGCTGCTGCCGCGGTTCCTCAAGGCGGGCATCTACACGATGCCGGAGTACCTGGAGTACCGCTACAACTCCACGGCCCGGGTCCTCATGGCCGTGACGACCGTCGTGATCTACATCGCCGTGCTCCTCTCGGCCGTGCTCTATTCCGGCGGGCTGACCCTCAACAAAGTGTTCGACATCAGCCTGACCAAGAGCATCTGGCTCATCGGATCGATTGCCGCGATCTACACGCTCTGGGGAGGACTCAAGGCCATCGCCTGGGCGGACCTCTTTCAGGGAGGCGCACTGCTCGTCGGAGGGATCGTCATCTTCTTCCTGGGCTTGCACGCCTGCGGAGGCTGGGAGCAATTCTCCACTGCCAACGCGGACCGGCTTCACATGATCCATCCGGCCAGTCACGAGGCCCTGCCCTGGACGGGCGTCGTCTCCGGACTGGGGATTGTCATCCTCTACTATTGCGGCCTGAACCAGTTCATCGTGCAGCGCACCCTGGCCGCCAAGACGCTCCGCGAGGGCCAACTGGGCGTGATCTTCGCCGGCGGTCTGTGGCTGCTCATTCCCTTTGCCATCGTGATCCCGGGGATCATGTCGTACCAACTCTATGGCAGCCAGATGAAATCGCCCGATGAGGCGTTTCCCATGCTGATCCGCAACCTGGTTCCCGCCGGACTGCGAGGGTTCATGTTCGCCGCCATCGCGGGGGCGGTCATCAGCTCTCTGGCCTCCATGCTGAACTCCGTCTCCACGATCCTGACAATGGACATCTACTGTCGGCTCTTCGACCGCAATGCACCTCAGAAACGCCTGCTGCTGCTCGGGCGGATCACGACGGGCGCCGTCGTTGTTGCCGCCTGTCTTCTGGCTCCACGAGTGGGGGATCCGAAATTCCAAGGGGTCTTCAACTACATCCAGCAGTTCCAGGGCTATATCTGGCCCGGCGTCGTTGCGGCGTTTCTCTTCGGGATGCTGGTTCCCCAGGCCCCAGGCATTGCGGGCGTGGCGGCGTTGATTTGCGGCCCCGTCTTTTACGGCCTGTTCCAGCAATTCGCGCCGGGACTCCATTTCCTGATCCAGGTCAGCGTGGTCTTCGAGCTTGTCCTGATGATCATGGGATTGATCACCTTCTTCAAACCGCTGGAGAAACCCAAGGTGCTGCCGGTCCGCGAAGAGATTGAACTGAAAACGACCTGGGAGGCCAAACTCGCCGGCGGCGTAGTCCTGGCTGCGGTGGCCGTCTTCTACATCATCTTCTGGTGAAGTTGGCCCATAGGTCCCATTTGTCCCATGGGTCCTATGTCCTGTCCGTCACCAGCCGAAGGATTCTCCGCCGTTTGTCTTCTTCCACCATTGGGGATCGCGGAAGTACTGTTTGATCATCATGGCGGTGTTGACGCCGTCGGCGACCGCGGTGACAAGCTGCATGGTCGCCCCGACCCGGCAGTCACCCGCGACGAAGACCCCCGGGACGGACGTTCGCAGATGTGCGCTGTCGCAGCGGATAAAGCCTTGGTCTGTCAGCTCTACGATGCCCTTGAGGAAATCCGTGTTGGGCACCGTGCCGACGAAGATGAACGCGCCGTCGCAGGGATAGTCTTCTTCATGGTTGGTCTTGACGTTCTTGAGCCGGACCGACTGGACCCGCCCGGCGCCCTGGATCGCGGTGACGACCGAGTCGTAGCGGATGACGATTTTGCCGCCCGGCTCGGCGGCCTTGGCCAGCAGCTCCTCCACGAGAATTCTGTCGGCGCGGAACTCGTTGCGACGGTGCACGATCGTCACCTTGCTGGCATACTTCGCCAGGTGCAGGGTCTCTTCGATGGCGGTGTTGCCGCCTCCGACCGAGACCACTTCCTTGTCCCGGAAGAAGGGCGCGTCGCAAGTGCCGCAATAGCTGACGCCCGCGCCGGCGTTGCGGAACTCCTCTTCGCCCGGGACGCCCAGCTTGCGGTAACTGCTGCCCGGCGCCAGCACGACCGCCCGCGCGACGTAGCGGTCCTTGTCACAATGGACCTCGATGCGGCCGTCCGCGGTCCGCTTGATTTCCGTGACCTCGCTGCCTGTCTTGATCTCGGTCCCGAAGCTCTCGACCTGCTTTTGCATCTGGTCGACGAGGCCCGGCCCGTCGATCCTCGCGATGCCCGGATAATTCTCGATCCGGTCGGTATTGAAGATCTGTCCGCCCGGGATCATCTTCTCCAGGATCAGCGTCCGGTACCGATCGCGCGAGGTATACAGCGCTGCGCCGAGCCCGGCCGGCCCGCCTCCCACGATGATTACGTCATACTGGCTATCGGCCATAATGTCGTCTCTCCGGCATCAGTCCGATAGGACGTATAGGACTGATAGGACGAATGGGACTTGTCGTTATTCTACGTAGGGTTCGATCCTTCTCTTGAGGTCCGATTCGAAATTCGGCGTCATCCCGGTGATCTGATCGACGAGCTCGCCGTCCTTGAACAGGGACATCGTGGGGATGCTCATAATGCGATGCTGAGTGGCGACCTCGCGGTTCTCATCCACGTTGAGCTTGCAGATCTTCAACCGGCCGTCGTACTCGTCCGCGATTTTTTCCAGCACGGGGGCGACCATCCGGCACGGGCCGCACCACGGCGCCCAGTAATCCACCAAGACGGGAATATCCGATTCGAGCACTTCGCCTGCGAAGCTCTCGTCGGTCACTTCAATCGTTCTGTCTGCTGCCATCGACGTTCTCCTTTATCGGTCAAACATCCTGCGTCGGGCATGGAGCGCGGACTGACGCGGCATCGCGACGAGGACAAGCGGGATGCGATAGTAAGAGGCTCGACGCGACGTGTCAATGCCTCACGATGACAAAGTCGAAACCGCGAGAGAATCGGAAGGATCTACGGATCGGTGCGAGTCGGCTGCGTTGCCCCGCTGAGTTGTTCAACAATCGCCGGCAGTTCCGAGAGCAGGCGAATCCGCCGGGCGCCGGGCGGCGTCGGCTTGCCTGCGTTGGTGTGGGCGTCCTTGAGCACGGCGTGCATCCCGCTCTTCATGGCCGGCAGGATGTCGTTGTCGATCCGGTCGCCGACGAAGACGATGCTCTCGACGGCCTCCCCGATCTTGTCGGCCGCGATCCGGAAAATCTCCGTGCTGGGCTTGCGGAAGTGATACTCGTAGGAGTAGAGCTGCACCGGGAAGAATTCGAGCAGGCCGAGCTGGCCAAGGTGCTTCGTCAGCGAGGCGCGGCTCACGAACGTGTTGGACACGATCCCGAGCTTGCAGCCCATGCGTTTGAGGGTATTCAAAGTCTCCGGCAGGTCCGGCTCGACCCGGGCCCAGCGGCTGAGTGTCTCATACCAGAGCCAGGCGAACTCGTCCCATTGCGCCGGCGTCAGTTGCACGCCCTGTCTGGCGCCCACGGCTTGGAGCACTTCAAGCGAGTCGAAGTCGTTGTGCGTAAGGTTCGAGATCAGATGCCTGACCCGCAAACGGACCAGGTTGCGGGCGAAATACCAGGGGAACCAGGCCGCCGGCTGGCCCAACTGTCTCAGAAACGCGTGCGAAGCCCGAGCGCCCGCCAGGAAGGCTCTTGTCGTATTGACCCTGCCGAAGTTCAGAATCGTATCGCCGAGGTCAAAAAGAACGGCCTTGATCTCGTCGTGCGCCATAACACCCCGAAGCGGAGAAATCCGAAATTCAGAGCACGAAATCCGAAGCAAGCACGAATGACAGAAATCCCAACCTCCAAACCGACCGTTGGACGGGCGATAGCGTTTCGGTCATTTGGATTTCGTGCTTGGAATTTGTTTTGGATTTCGATATTCGTGCTTCGGATTTCCTTCTCGTTGCAGTACTAGCCTTTTCGCGCCGGCGGCATCTGAGCCTCGAAGGCCTCTCGGACCCACTGGTGCATTTCATCGTCGGAGATCGCCGAGATGCGGTCGGCCGCATATTCCGCGTCGATCCGGTCCTTGATCTTCATGATGCGAGGATCGTGCTTGGCGATCTGGATCTCGTATCGCGTCTCGACCCAGTGCTTGATGCCGGCTGCTCCGGTCTTATCGGCGATCGCGACGCCGATGGGCCGATTGAGCAGCTTGTTCGTGTCGAAACAGTTGTAAATCTCCTCGTTCTTGAGCAGGCCGTCGGCGTGGATGCCCGCGCGGGTCACGTTGAAGTCCTGGCCTACGAGCGGGTAGTTCCGCGCGATCTCGAAGCCGAGCTCCGTACGAGCGTAGTGCGCCAGTTCGGTGATCGCGGCGTAGTTGACGCCGGGGACCATGCCCTTGAGCTGCGCGTGCTCGATGACCAGGGCCTCCAGAGGTGGGTTGCCCGTTCGTTCGCCGGAGCCGAAGATCGCAGCGTTCGCTGCGCTGCAACCATAGAGCCATGCCGTGGCGGCGTCGATCAGGACCTTGTGGAAGTCGTTATGCCCGTGCCATTCGAGCTGCGCGGGCTGGATGCCGACCTTGCGGAGGCCCTGGATCAGCTTGGGAATGCTCCGCGGCAGCGCCACGCCCGGCCAGGGCAGCCCGAAACCCAGCGTATCGCAGAGACGGATCTTGATGGGCTTGCCGTACTGTTCGGAAACCTTCAACAGCTCGACCGCGAAGGGCAGGATGAACCCGTCGTAGTCGGCTCGGGTGATATCTTCCAGGTGGCATCGCGGCAGCACGCCGGTGTCCAGGGCGGCTTTGACAATGTCCAGGTAGCTGTTCATCGCCTGCGAGCGGGTCTTGCCGAGCTTCAGGAAGACGTGGTAGTCGCTGGCGGATGTCAGAATGCCGGTCTCCTGCAGGCCGAGCTGGGAGACGAGCTTGAAATCAGCGGCCACCGCGCGAATCCAGCCGGTGACCTCGGGGTACTGGTAGCCGCGGGCCTTGCACAGCTCGACCGCCTGGCGGTCCTTGTCGGAGTAGAGGAAGAACTCGCACTGGCGGATCAGGCCGGTACCGCCGTCGATCTGGTGCAAGAGGTCGTAGATGCGGAGGATCTGCTCCGGCTTGTACGGAGGCCGGGCCTGCTGGCCGTCGCGGAACGTGGTGTCGGTGATCCAGATGTCGTCCGGGATCTCGTAGGTCTCCTGCTTGCCGTCGAAGACCACCTTCGGGAATTCCGTGTAGGGGAATACCTCGCGGTAGAGATTCGGCTTGTCGATATCCACGAGCTTGACGTCCTTATTGACCATAGTTGACCTCCAACACGTCCTGTCGATACAGGGCATGGCCTGTTCACACTTCTGTTGCATCGGGGTTTCGATCCGTGCGCGGATCGCACCCAGCACATACGGCCGTCGGGAACCTACAGTTCACCCCAGTGGCCGAGATGGGACTCGAACCCATACGCCCTTGCGGGCAGGGGATTTTAAGTCCCCAGCGTCTGCCATTCCGCCACTCGGCCGGGCAACGGCATACCACAACCGATCCCGGTATCGACTACCGGCTTCTCCTGTCCGGCCTTGCTGAGACTTCAGACACCGTTGGACCCGCCGTCGCAGCCCCTCTGTTTCCGGACGCACTATTATAGGGACCGTCCGGCCCGAGACAAACAAAAAACTCGCCCCTAAATGAAGCGGCGCGTGGTACGCACCCTGCATAATGATGCCCAATTCGCAGGGTGCGTATCACGCACCATCTCCTATCGAGGCTGTCGCAGGAAGACTCACTCTCCGCTGGCTTTTCAGCGGGTGTAGAACTTGATCTCCGCGATCTTGTGGTCTCCGGGGGTCATCCAACTGACATCGAGGTCTTCTCCATGCATGTCGAAGTAGATCGTATGCGAACCGGTGCTCACCGTGCCGCCCGAGGGGGTCACGGTCCACGTACCGCCTACGCCGGCGACGCTTGTGATTTCAATCTTGTACTCCGTCGTGCCGCTGGCGGAGAACGTCCACGTCCCCGAGCCGTCAACCGAGACGAGGTATGAGGGCGAAGGATTCGGGACCGTCAAGCTGATGTCCGAGGTCTTCTCCAGCACCCACGACGATCCGGGGTCCGGTCCCAGCGAGATCACCAGGTCCACGGCGGAGCCGACGGTGGCGACCGAGCCGGCCGTCGGATCCTGGCTGATAACTCTTCCGGCGGCAATCGTGCTGCTATAGGCTTCGGTGATTGTCCCGACGACCAGTCCGGCGCTCGCGATCAGGGATTCGGCCGAACTCTGCGTCTTGTTGACCAGACCGGGAACCAGGACCACCGCCGGGGGCAGTCCGTTCCCCTCATACGCGCCTTGATCCACCTGCCCGCCCTGCACGCGCGTGTCGCCGTTGAGGTCCACGGAAAGGCCCGGCGGCAGGAGGCCTTGATTCCCGGCGTTGATGCTGGGCGAGCCCGCCAGCAGGGTGTATCCGTCATCATCGAAGAACCAGCCGCCTTCTATGCCGAAGACTCCGGGATTCTTGAAGAGAGAGTCCTGATCGATGTTTCCGGAACCATAGAAGCCGGCGGCGCCGCCCTCGATGTTGTTATAGTACAGGGTGACGATGCCCGGCTCGGTGCTCCAGATCTCGTTGCCGCCGTTCCGGACGATGCTGTTCTTGATGGAGATCGTGTCCACGAAGCCCGGACCCCAGACGAGATTGGCGATGGCCCTCTCGTTCGGAGGAAGGGAGTGGCCGGGCCGGTTGTCCGCGATGGTGCAGTTGGTGATGTCGAGACTGCCCATGACGTTGACGATGGCGTCGCCGCCCAGGATGTCCGCGCTGCCGGCGGTGTTGCCGGTGACCAAGCAGTTGGTCATCTCCACGTTGGCGTCGTCGTTGTACAGGCAGCCGCCGAAGATATAGGCCCAGTTGCCGGTGATTTCCGTGTTGATCAGGACCGGCGCGATGCCTTCGAGGCACGCCACGCCGGCGCCGAAATCGGCCTTGTTGCCGCGGATCTTGCAGGCCTCGATCCGGAGCGTCGAGGAGATCGCAAGGACGCCGCCGCCGTAACGATGGTCTCCCGAGCCGTCGGCGTTGCCCGCGGTGACGGTCGCGCCCTCGAGCGTGCCCGATCCCGAGGCGGAGACCACGTGGTAGCTGTTCTCCGAGATATTCAGAATGCCCCAGAGATCGTCGTCGTTCAAGTCGCCGCTCAAGATCGTCGGATAGGCGTCCACGTCCCGCGCATCCGGATTGGAGGCGCCGTAGCCGGCAAAGCCGCACAGCACCGTCACGCCGTCGGGAATCTCGAAGGAAGCCGTGCGATCGCCCGGCGTGACAGCCGATCCATCATCCGGCACATAGGTGCCGTCGGCCACGCGGATCGTATCCCCTGGCAAAGCCGCCGCCAGGCCATCCTGCAGATTGGGGTAGGCCCGCGTCCAGCTACTGCCGTCGGGCGTCCAGATGACCAGCGGGGCATTCTGGTCCACACGGAGGATGTGGCCGCCGCCTCCGCCGCCCCCGACCGTGAAGTTCAGTTGGAATGGAATCAGGGATTGCGTGCACTTGAAGGTCCAGTTGCCGGCCGCGAGGGGTCCAAAATCGCCTCGAAAACCCACGGCGGGCTTGTAGATCAGGATGCACGTCGTGGGCGCCGGGCCCTGGAACTTCAGCTCGATCGTCTTGGTGGAATGGTTGACGGACAGATAGGGTGTGCCGCCGAAGGTCGCCTCGGCCTGGCAACTATTCCCGTACGAGTGGTCGGTGGGTCCCGAGAAGGAAATCACGTCCGTCGTGGATGGGTTTGACGGACTGATCGACCATTCGGACGGGGCCACTGCCCCCATCCCATCGATCCAACTCACACTCGCTGCATGAGCAGACCCGCAGAGACCTGCGATCCCCATGAGAATAAGCGCTGTTCTCCCCTTCATCGTTTTACCCTTTCCGAAAAAGCTGCCGCTTTCACCTCCCCCTGCGCTGCGGCCTCTCCCACGCGTCGCAGTCTCGGTACGGGTGTTTCTCTGGCCTCCATTGTAGAGGCGCCGGGGGGGACATGCAAGATCAAAAGACGGCCGGGAGGCCTGCTTTCTCGAAACAGGACGAGGCGAAGACGTGTCGTACGGACGTGAATCTCAGCGGCGGCTGAGTCGGCGGCAGAGGCGTCGAACGACTGGTCGGGGGTCCAGGCGGGTAGCGTGGTGCGTCAGTCGGCTCATCAGCAGGATCAGCCGGACGCTGTAGTCGAGCATCCGAAGCTCGCAGCTCTGCGGCTCCAGAGCACGGGCCCGCGCGATCCGCTCCGTCGCCTTGGGGGCCTCGTTGGCCGCCAGGTAGGTGAACGCCGAATCCCGCAGGGCCCCGAGATGGTCCGGGCTGAGTTCCAGGGCTCGCGAGAAGAACCGCTCGGCGTCGGCGAACTGTCCCTTGTTCGCGGCGCTGACACCGAGGTAGTAGTAGGCGTCGGCGCTTCGCATGTCCATGCCCACCGCCCGCAGCAGGCACTGCGAGGCGTGGTCGGGATCCTCCACCGTCAGGAACATCGAGGCCATCGAGACCAGCGTATTCGCGTTGTCGATCTCGCGATCCAGTTCGGCCAGCAGGTGTTTTCTCGCTTTGTCTTTCTGATGCTCGACCAGCGCGCACTGGGCCAGCCGGAAGTGCGGTCCGGCCAGCGCCGGGTCCTTCTTCATTGCCTCGTCGAACAGCTCGGCGGCCCGCTCGTGGTTGCCCTGGTCGAGCGTGATCTCGCCGAGGTACAGAAGGGCCGGCGCAAAGTCCGAGTCCATCTCGAGCAGGCGATTGAACTTTTCCTTGGCGCCGTCCAGGTCGCCCGTCTCGAGCAGGAACAGGCCGAAATCCATGATGGTCTCGACGTCGCCCGGGTTGCCGCGCAACTCCATCAGGAAGTGCTCGCGGGCATTGACGGGGTCGCCGTCGGACCAGTAGGCCTGGGCGATGCGATAGTTGATCTGGGGGTGGGTCGGCTCGAGTTCCGCGGTGCGCAGCCAGCAGCGGACCGCCTTCTTGTACTGGCCGCGTGCGAAGAGGCTGTTGCCGATGTTGTAGTAGCACAACGGACACTCCTCGTCGATCTGCTGGGCCAGGTAGAACATCTGCTCGGCCAGATCGTGCTGGCCCATCTCCGCGTACGTGATGATCCGGTTGCAGTAGCACGGCTCGAACGACGGGTCGAGCTGCTGGACGTACTCGAACGTGTTCAGGGCGCGGTCGTAGAGCCCGGTCCGCGTGTAGTCCACCGCCAGGGCGTTGAGCATCTCCAGGTCGTTCGGGCTCAGTTGCAGCGCCAGCTCGTACTCCGAGATCGCCTCGTCGAACCGGTTGATGGCGTCGAGGGTCAGGCCTTTGTTGAAGTGCCAGGCGCTGTTGGTCGGATTGACCTCGATGGCCCGCTCCAGCGCGGTCAAGGCCTGGGCCATTTTGCCGTCCTCATACAGTTCCTGGGCCTTGCGAGCGCTGCGCTCGGCCTTGTCATAAGGACCGGAATCCATGCCCTCGAACATCATATGCTCAACGAACCTCCAGGGGTCGATAGCTGACTACTGTCCAATTCAACAGCGTTATCGCCCATCAGGCGCCGCTGCCTTAGCGTTTTTACCGGCTCGGAGGGAGCTTTCTGCCGCCGGACGGATTCTTCTGGCGGACGGGCCCATAAGCTCTTATAATACTTGTGCTTAGTGCGACCTGGCCGCCGGCGACGCAGCGCGGGCGCTGTCGCGGCCGTTGTTTTTCTGGATGCAGTTTGCCGAGAGTCTTATAATGGACCCGAGGCAGTCGCAGACGCGGTCGGAGCGATCCTGTGGGTCGAGTCGGTCGCGGCGTGTGTGTTTGGAGAGCCTGTACTATGATCGAGCAAATCAGCGGACAGATTGCAGCCGGCAAGGGCAAATATGCCATCGTTGTCAGCCGATTCAACGACTTCATCACGTCCAAGCTGCTGGAAGGGGCGATCGACTGTCTGCGCCGCCACGGGGCCGCCGACGAGCAGATCTGCGCCGTCTGGGTTCCCGGCGCCTGCGAGATCACACTCGTCGCCAAGAAGCTCGCCGAGAGCGACCGCTACGTCGCGGTCATCTGCCTGGGCGCGGTCATTCGCGGCCAGACGGGCCACTACGACGCCGTCTGCCAGCAAGTGGTCCGCGGGGTCGGCCAGATCAACTACGATACCGGCGTGCCGACGATTTTCGGCGTGTTGACCTGCGAGAACCTCGAACAGGCCATCGAGCGGGCCGGCACGAAGATGGGCAACGCCGGCGCGGACGCCGCCATGACCGCCATGGAAATGACGCAGGTCATACAACAGATAGGATAGAGATTCTCTCTCTATCTACGATTTGCTGTTTACGAGTGGGATCAGAATACGCAAGGGCTGTCGCATCCGGCGTGGGACATCAACCGGCAAATCGTCGATAGTAGATAGTAGATGCTATGGATAAACGTACGAGGGCCAGAGAGCTTGCCATGCAGGCACTCTACCAGCTTGATATCCAGGGTTCCGAGTTGCTGGGGCGCCTGATGGGTGAGTTCTTCTACGAGATGGAGGGCGATTCGCGGACCCGCCAGCTCGCGTGGGACTGGACCAGCGGGACATGGGCCCGGGTCGCGGAATGCGACGAGCTGATCGGCGGCTCGACGATTCGCTGGCAGTTCTCACGGCTGTCGCCTGTGGATCGGAGCATCCTGCGTCTGGCCGTGTACCAGTTGACGTCGTGCTCGGACATTCCGCCGAAGGTGATCATCAACGAGGCGATCGAGCTGGCCAAGAAGTACAGCACCGACAAGTCCGGCCCCTTCGTCAACGGCGTGCTGGACGCCGTCCTGAAGAAGCTCCGGGCCGAGGGCCGAAGGACCGAACCGCAGTGAGGTGAATGGATTGAGAACGATTGCAGTCCTGAATCAAAAGGGGGGAGTCGGCAAAACGACCACCGCGGTCAATACGGCCGCCGCGATAGCCGCCGCCGGGTGCAAGGTCGTCGTCATCGACTTCGATCCCCAGGCGCACATGACCATCCACCTCGGCGTCGAGCCGCAGGCGGTCCGGATCGGCGCCTATGAAGTCCTGACGGAGTCCGCGGGGTTCGAATCGAGCCTCATGCTCATCCGTCCCAACCTCTGGCTCCTGGCCGCCAACATCAACCTCGTCGGCGCCGAGACCGAGCTGGTCAACGTCGTCGGCCGCGAGATCATCCTGCGCGAGGCCATGCAGGGCAGCGCGGACAAGTTCGACTTCTGCCTGATCGACTGCGCGCCGTCGCTCGGCCTGCTCTCGCTCAACGCGCTGGCGGCCGCCGAGGAAGTCCTGATCCCCTTGCAGCCGCACTTCCTCGCGCTCCAGGGTTTCGGCAAGTTGCTCCAGACGATCGATCTGGTGAACAAACGGATCAACCCCCGGTTGAAGGTCACAGGCGTGCTCCTGTGCATGCACGACACGCGAACCTCGCTGTCCAACGAGGTCCGCACGGACATCGAGGGGTTCCTGGAAAACGCCCGCGGCTCGAACACCGCCTGGTCCGACGCCGTGGTGCTGCCGAGCTTCATTCGCAGGAACATCAAGCTGGCGGAGGCCCCCAGCTACGGCCAAACCATCTTCGAGTACGACCCCGCCTGCAACGGCGCCGAGGACTACCGCCAGGTCGCCAATTTCTTCCTGGGGATCGACGAGCAGGCCGAGGAGCAGCCCCAGTCACAGCCGCAGCCCGAGGCCCAGGCGATTCCCGCTCCCGTGCCGATCGAGATTCGCGAGGTCCACCTGCCGGTTCCGCAGTGCTACGCGCCTGTGCCGATCTACGCGGAGCCCCAGGCGACTGCGGCGGACCCCCAACCCTCGCAGACAGATCCGCTGGACGTCGCTTCGCCCGAGCCCCCGTTGCCTTCACAATAGCGTCTGCCCCGCCGGCTGCCCTGTCTGGCGCGATCAGCACAAGAGCCAAACGCCCGGAAGGCGGCGGAATCGTCTCTGACAGAAAAACGTCTCTGCGCCTTGCGTACGAATGGTGCCCCTGTCACCTTTCCGTCCAGAAAGACCGCAGTCCCGTGGTCTCGCCGGACGCCTTCTGCTTCATTCCATCTGATTCTGCGACTGAGCGTCCTCCGGCACAACCCTGCTCGGATGTCGTGGCATCATTCTGGCTGAACCCACAATTCACACTCGCTGTGGTGGGACGGCACCAATGACATGCAAGGCGAGTCTGGCCGGGCCCAGGGGGATGTTGATGGCGGAGGTGGATTCTATCGACGCTCGACGCCTGGATGCATGCTGGCTACGGGTGTACTTTCTCCATCTCCGAAGTCTGTGGTCTGGCGATAGTACCCGTCCCGGGCGCCGTCCTCCTTGGGATGCTCGGCCTGAGCATCGCCGGCGCGAAACCGCGTAAGATGAAAGCCCGAGGGGCTTCCACGAGGCCCACGCGGTGTTTCGCGAGCAGATGTGCACCAGAGCGATCCACCTCTTGCAGGAGGAACAGGAGGCTTTTTCCCCCCTCGGCCCGAGGGGTTCAGGAACAAGGGTCGCCGGCAGGTCACGCATCTGACGGTCAACGGACGTCTGCGCGTGTGGAGGACGGTCTATGGGTCGTCGCAGAGCGGAGAGTTTGAGGGAGGTGGTGGAGAACGAGGGTCGTGCGGTGTTCCGGGCCCAGCACCAGGGATCCTCACGACCCGCCTTCACGACAGCGGATTGCACCGGTGCGACCATGATTACCGGGGCCGACGGGGTCCTGGTCCCGCAGGGGACCGAAGAGCAGAAGCGCAAGCGTCGTCACACCGAGTCGGCCCAACAGAGCCGGCAGGGGCGGTGCTCGACGGCCGCGGTGGGCCGCCCCAAGGCGGGCAGCGAAGGGCCGTACAAAGAGTCCAAGGTGCTGACGTTCTATGACCCGGACAAGTCCCACTGTCACGCCGTGGCCACAAGCGGCAACCGGGAAGTTCTCGGGCGGCTCATCGGCTGGATTCGTATCTGCGGCATCATCGCAACGGGGTCAAGCCTGAGACGCCGGAATCTCTGTGGGGCTTCGTCGCCAAGCGGGTGGCGATGACGGCCTTGGCCTGTGTCTGCCACAGCGGCTTGTGGGGCATCTACTGGAAATCCGAACGAGAGGTTGCCTGACCCCGCCAGGATCTCTCCTCACACACTCGCAACGCAAGATTGCGGAAAAATCTTTCGTTTCGGCCCGCCATGACGTATACTTCAATAGGTGACTGGAGCACTACGGATCGCGGAGGTGACTGGCGCCCGGTGGCGCTCCTGGTCTTCAAAACCAGTGTAGGGCCGAGAAGGTCCTGGGTAGGTTCAACTCCTATTCGCCTCCGCCATTTTTGGCATATGAGATCTGAGATCCGCGATTTCGGATTCGAGTTATGAGGTATCCTCATGGAAAAGAACAGAACAGCCGTGTCTCTCTTGCTCTTGGCCATCGGTGCAGCCCTGTTGATCTACGGCCTGTCATCGAGGGCCACGGTCGTCTCTTCTGACGAGCCCAACCAGGTCTCCGCACCGTCCGGACTTCCCGCCACGCAAGCGGTTGCCAACGACGGAGTCGCGCAGGAGACGCCCAGCCAAGCCAGGAAGCCAGAGGAAGAAGCGAAGAAGGCTCCCGCAGCCTGCCCTACCTGAGCAAAGTAGCACCCGCCGTGGTGTCCACGGCTTGAACGAACCCAGATCGACACTCCCCCTGAAGAAGGAGCCATGGCAAGCGTGGCTGAAAAGATGAGATTCGCCGGCGTTTTCGCCTGGTTGCAGCCATATCGGCTGTGGATCCAGACCGCATTCCTGGCGGTTTGGCTGCTCCCCATCGGCACCCGCCTTCATGGTATTTGCGCCCCGGTATTCCACTGCTATGGGTGCCCGCTCGCGACCTTTGGCTGCCCCATCGGCATGCTGGCGCACGCCGGCGCACTGCACCTGATTCCCTTTATGACGATCGGCCTGCTGATCCTGTTCGGGGCCTTCGTGGGCAGCCTGTTCTGCGGCTGGGCCTGCCCCTTCGGCTGGCTCCAGGACCTCGCGGCCAAAATCCCGACGCCGAAATTCGAGCTGCCTCGCTGGACGGGACACTTCCGCTTCGTCGTCCTGGGCGCGACCGTCCTGGCGATCCCCTACCTCTTCAGGGATGTGGAGCATCCGTTCTTCATCTGCATGGTCTGCCCCGCCGGGGGCCTTGAAGCAGGCCTTCCAAGCGTCGTGAACCAGGCCGCAGTGGGCCAGCAAATCGACTGGCCGAACACCCTGAAACTGACCATTACCGGTGTCTTCCTGGTCGCCATTCTGTTCTTCCGGCGGCCCTGGTGCCGGGTCCTATGCCCGCTGGGCGTGATCTTCTCCGCATTCAATCGGGTCTCGGCCTTCTTCCTGCGGTTCGACCGCGCCAAATGCACCGAGTGCGGCCGCTGCGGCAGCCTCTGCCAATACAACATCGAGCCCGAAAAGAGCCCGAACGACCTCCGCTGCATCCGCTGTTTAGAGTGCACCCGCTGCAACCTGGGCGCCCTGGCCCCCCAGACGATCCTGCACCGCCGGCGCAAGCCCCCCGCCGAACGGGTCCCCCCGGTTTCCGAGCCCCCCCTCGGCGGCTGACTCCTGCGCCCAGGAGGACAACGGGCGGGCCGACAGCGGCAAGATCCCTCTTTGTGACCGGATTGACCCGATTGACCTCATTGACAATGGGGTCAACGCGGTCAATGAGGTCAACAAGGTCAATGCGGCCCCTCTTGTCCTATCGGCCTCGTTCCCTTGCAGTCGGGGAAAGCGGAGCAGCCCCAGAACTCGCCCTTGGCCGAGTTCCGCCGGCGCATCGGCTTGCCGCACAGCGGGCACTGGGGCGCGGCGGGCTTGCCCTTGCTCCTGGCTTCGACGCGCTTGACGGTCAGCCGCTCGCCGAACCCGCCGGTCTCCTCGAAGGCCTTGCCCTGCGCTTCGATCTGGCTCTTGAGCATGTTCAGGGCCCGCCCGATGATGATGAGCATGGCGTTGGCCACGACCGTCGCGTCGTCGGCGTCCAACCACGCGGCGTACTTCTTTCTCTGCTCCAGGGCGTGTTTGGCCGACTCGTGGACCATGTCGTCCTCGAAGGCCGCCGGATCCAGCGAGACGCCGTTGACGGCCTTCGCCTGGCGCGAATGCACCGACCAGGGAACCTGGCCCCGGTCGAGAATCACGATTTCGTAGTCGCCGCGCAGCTCGCTCAGACTCGCCCGCGCCACGTCCGTGAGTTTCATTTCGGTGTCCTTGGACGTCCCGGCCCGCTCGGACCCTTCGATGATGTTCTGTCGCCCGCTGCGGGCGGCCTGGGTCATCTGATCGTACTGCCGGCCCTTCGGGTCGTAGAACTTCACGCTCGCCTCGCGCCCGTCGTGCGTAAGAAAGCGCCGACAGAACCGCAGCGTCTCGATCTGGATGATCGTCGCCAGCGTGAAGGAGTGCAGTCTCCGGAATCCGCCATGCTTGTCGAATAGCTCAACCATCTCTTCTCCGCTCCTTTCTCATCCCCCAACCCACCCCGTCAACAGGGTCAATAGCGTCAACAAGGTCATCTCCCACCCCTCCAAGGTCCCAATGCTACCGCCCCCGCCTCCCCGTGGCAAGCGAGCGCCGCGCTCGGAGTCGAAGGCCCGAATCATCAGTAGATGCGTATAAGCGTATACGCGCGGATGCGTTCAAGAAGACCCACGAACGGGCCTTGCCTCCCCAAACGCTCACACGCTCCAACGCGCCGGGCGGTCTTCTCCGACGCAACCCGACCGACCGCTTCGCCCGTGCCACCCGGCAGGCCATCCTATGCGAAAAACGGCAGGCATCCGTAGTATTCCGCGGGTCACGAGCCACGGGGCACCAGCCACGAGCTTCCCGCCGCCAATCACGCCAAACAGAAGACCATCAGAGGGGGAAATGCGAAAGCGTATCTTAAGGGCAGGCCCCGGAAGTCCCTTTTACCGACACAAGGAGGTCCTTTCTCCAGGCCACCCCAAAACGGGTAATCGCATCTCCCGGAATTCCTCTTGACGTACATACATCGCGTATATACACTATGGGTATGCGGTTCGTATGGGATCAGCGAAAGAACAGAGAGAACATCCGGAAGCATGGCATCGACTTCCGCGATGTGGTCGAAATGTTCGGCCGTCCCATGCTGATCCGTCTGGACACGCGGGGAGACTACGGCGAAGACCGATGGATCGGCGTGGGGCTCCTCCGGGCCGTAGTCGCCGTGGTGGTCTACGTCGAGTGGCTCCAAGACGATACGATTCGGATTATTTCCGCCCGAAAGGCGACGACTTATGAGAAGGACGAATACTACAAAGGAATCGCGCACTGACTGGCAGAGGCTTGCGACTACGCCGGACACCGAGATCGACACGTCCGAGGTTCCGGAACTGGACAAGGACTTCTTCCGCCACGCGAAGATCCGCATGCCGGAAGCCAAACAGATGGTGTCCCTCCGGCTGGATAGCGATGTGCTGGATTGGTTCAAACGGCAGGGGAAGGGCTACCAAACCCGGATCAATGCCGTCCTCCGAGCCTACACGGAAGCCCACAAAACCGGTCGTTGACGCAGGTTGGCAAGGCAAGCGACGAGGGCCGAGCGACGAATCCAGCCGCCGATTCCGCAGATTTCCGCCGATTCCGAACAAAGCACAGGGCACGAGTCCTGTAGGGTGCGTATCACGCACCATCTTCCGGCAGATGTCCTCCTCCAGGATCGGGTGGCATCAGCAAACCCCGTTTGCCGATGGCGGGAGAGGCACGAATGACGTGATGCCTTCTGCAGTTGGAGAACCACGAGCAAAGGCGGATGGGCCGAAGCAATAATAGGTAGACGTCGCCGGTTTCCGCCGGCTTCCTCCGAACCACGGACAACAAGGGGTTAAAGCGCGTCTTAAGGCCAAGCCCCGGAAGTCCCCCTGAATCACCGGCCTCGCAAGGGTCTCGGCTTTCACAGTCCCTTCGAGGTCTTCCACGCCAAGCCGCTGGAATACTCCTTGCAGACGGTTCCCGCCTTCTGATACACTCGATCTGCTGTGGCGGAGGATAGGGCTCTGCTGGGAAGCAGCCCAAGCACCGCTGCGGTCCGGGGACATGGGCGACGTGGTGTATATGTCGTGCCGCCTTCCCTGTAACATGTTCCTGGTTCAATGCGATAAATCCCAGGGGGCTGGGGGCAGCGAGGCTGTGAAAGAATTGGCCTTGACAGGCATGGTAGAATACTGGACATGGATGAACAAGGAATTCTACCAGGAATGGAATCCCAGGTCAGCGGGATGGAAACCACCTCAGACACAC
>JBDKRX010000172.1:0-6928 GCA_039683175.1 Phycisphaerales bacterium | reverse complement strand
GTACTCCTCGATCCGCTCTGTCTTCAGGCCGATGATTGTTCCATATCGTCTCATGACCTCTGCCTCCCGCTACTGTCCTGTCCCGTGCTCGCCCAGATAGTTCCCATAGGTCAGGGCCAGCACGGCCTCACCGACGATGAGCAGTGCCAGGATCATGGCCCCTTTCGTTCGACGGCTCCGGCCGTGCCATTCCCGCATGGCGATCCCTGCCAGAGAACTGAAGAGAATCAGCATGAGCATGTGAATCGCCCAACTGGAGAATTTGAACTCGCCCATGCGGACGTGGGCGATGCCGTAAAAGAGAAATTGTCCATACCACATGCAGCCGGTCAGAAGGGCCATGAGGTAGTTGACGGACAGCGCCCCGGCGGCGTCTTTCGGCCGGCAGAACTCGCCGAACGTTTTCTGCGAACGGGCCAGATAGATGCAATAGGCCGCGGTCGTCACGAACGCGCCGGTGTTCGAGAAGATGTAGACGATGTTGGTTTGCCAGTGACCGGCGCCGAAATCTGCGGCTGTTTTGGCAATCGGAGCGCCGGCGTCGTTCACCGCGATGCCGTAGAATGCAGAAAAGATGCCGGCAATCCCGCACAGGAGCAGGCCCTTGCCCAGCACGAACGGCTGATTGCCTGTGCCTCGTTGCAGTTCGGCCTCTTTGAGCCGGCCCGCCACCCCGCACAGCAACGTGCCGAACAGTCCAACGAATATGCCGCTCATGACCCAACCCGAGCCGGGCTTGCCCTGGGTGCTCGCGAGTGTCCCCTTCAGGATCGGGCCTGTCAGTGTCCCGAGCACGCAGGAGATGCCGATCGCGATGCCGTAGGTAAGCGAATAGCCGATGTAGCGAATCGCCATGCCGAACGCGGTGCCGCCGATGCCGTAGATTACGCCCAGCGCGAAGGTCCACCACATTGCGTTGCGCGGCGCCGCACGCAGGACCGCCGCGAGGTCCGGAATGGTCAGCCAGGCCATGAGGATCGGCACGAGCAGCCAGCAGACCGACGCCTGTGCCAGCCAGTAGGTCTGCCAGGACCAGCCCCGCAACTTCTGTTGCGGGGTGTAGCACAGTGCGGCGGACATGGCTCCGATCGCGTGAAGAAGTGTACCCAGGATGGGATTGGCAACCACTTCGGTCATAGCAGTCTCCTCACTCTGCCCACCATGGCAGAGTCATTACGCGGTTTCGTTCAGACGCTCGTCGAACTCGCCCAAATCGAACGGATAGGTTCCTCGCTCACGGATCAGCTTGACGACGTAGTCATATGTTGGACCGGAGACGCCGCTGGTGACTGAGTGGTCCGACTGGAAGATCAACCCGCCGCCTTTGGCCGCGTTCAGCTTTCGCAGGATCTCGGCACGGATTTCGTCGCGGTCGCCCCGTTCCCACTTCTGTACGTCGAGATTGCCGCAGAATCCGATGCGATGCCCATACCGGCGGCGCAGGTCCACGACGTCCATGCCGGCTTTGACCTCCAGCGGATTATAGGCGTCGATGCCGATCTCGGCGTAGTCCTCGAAGATGGCTGAGACGTTGCCGCAGCCGTGGTAGATCACAGGCAGACCGTGCGCGTGACAGTGCCCGACCATCGCTTGCACCCACGGCTTGAAATACTCCCGCCAATAGTTGGGCGAGAAGAACATGGCCTTGCGGTAGGCGACGTCGCCCCAGATGACGAAGCCGTCGAGGTACCCGGCGGCTGCTTCGATGGCGGCCTTGCAGCACGCGAGATAGAACTCGCCGATGCGATTGATGCAGGCGCCGAGCCGATCCGGGTGCAATCCCATCCACAGCAGCATGTTCTCCTGGCCGACGAGCCGGGTGAGGCATTCGCTCACTTCGATCATGCTGCCGAAGACGGGGAAGTTGGCCCAGAGCGTTCGGACCGTCTCCACCCACGGAGGGCTATTTCGCTGGAAGCCGTCGCCGACGCCGGCGATCTGGTTGTCCCCGGCCCCGAAGAACCGGCGGCGGTCACGAGGATCGTCGAACTCGAAGGCTTCGAGCTTCTCGATGCTGTCGGTGTCCCAGGACATCTGCTCCGGCATCGGCAGGTCCAGTCGCTTGCGGAGGACCGTCTCGAAGCCGGTCTTGACCCATACCTCGTTCTGGTCCTCGCGGATCGTCTCGAAGGACTTGATGTGCGGGTCCATATTGGGGATGGTGACGATCCAATCGAGATCATAATAGAGGTAGGGATCGGTTTCCGGCGGCAGGTCGAGTTCCTGTCGCCAGCGGCGCAGGAAGCCGCCCCAGAAGAAATCGCTGACAGGCACGCGGTCAGGCTCCTCGTGCCGCAGGGTCTTTTGCATGCGTTCCAGCTTGGCCAATGTTGAGGCACAGCGTTGCATCGTACCCATAGCAGGGTTCTCTCCTTACTGGTTGCTTTCGACCGCCGATAGAGTATCGCCGGGGTCGGCGCCTCGCAAGACCCCCACACGGAATCTCGCGTTTCAAGTCCATGATTCCAATTCTCGTGAGGGCTCAAGCCGCACCCGTCGTGGGTTTTGCTCCGTCGTCATGTCGCAAAATCGAAGGATACTGCCGCAAAATCGAATACCCCTTTTCGGACCGGTGTGACACAATGACCGGCGTTGTATATAGGAGAGATGAGAATGGCAAAGAAGACCCTGGACTCTGTCACTTCACGGGCCGCACCGGGGTATGCGGCGATCCTCGCAATCATGGTTCTGTCGGTCGGCGTCTCGACCTGCCGGGCGCAAGCCACAGGACAGGCAACTCCCTGGTGGCAGCAGGCCAAGCCGGAATCGGTCCGCCGGTGGCAGGACATGCGATTTGGCCTCTTCGTCCATTGGGGTCCCGTCTCGCTGAAGGGCACCGAGATCGGCTGGTCGCGAGGCGGCCCTCGTCGCGGGCGCAACGACGCCCGGACCGGCGAGGTCCCTGTCGAGGAATACGACAACCTCTACAAGACCTTCAATCCGGTCCAGTTCCATGCGGACGAGTGGGTGCAGATCGCCCGGGACGCGGGCATGAAGTACCTGGTCTTCACGAGCAAGCACCACGACGGTTTTTCCATGTTCGACACCCGCCAGACGGACTACAAGATCACCAGCGAGGATTCCCCGTACGGCAAGGATGTCTGCAAGCAGTTGGCCGACGCGTGTCACAAGCAGGGACTGGCACTGGGCTGGTATTACTCGCCGCGAGACTGGTATCATCCGGATTTCGCTACGGAGCGTCACGACAAGTACATCCAGTTCTATCTCGCTCAGCTTCGCGAGATCTGCACGAACTATGGGCGAGTGGACATTCTCTGGTTCGACGGCTTGGACAGTCCACGGAACCTGTGGGGCGACACGCCGGAGAAGTCGTTCCTGTTGCTCCGGATGCTCCAGCCGGACATCATCCTGAACAATCGCGGCGGGCTCCCGGGCGACCTCGACACGCCGGAGCAGCAGATTGGCGGGTTCAATCGCGAACGGCCCTGGGAAACGTGCATGACGATCTGCCGGCAGTGGGCGTGGAAGCCCAACGACGACATGAAGTCGCTCAAGCAGTGCCTCCAGACCCTGCTCTACACCGTGGGCGGCGACGGCAACCTGCTGTTCAACGTCGGTCCGATGCCCGACGGTCGCATCGAGCCGCGACAGGTCGAGCGGCTTCGCGAGATGGGTGGCTGGCTCCGGAAGTACGGCGCAGGCGTCTACGGCACGCGGGGCGGTCCCTTCAAGCCGGCCAGATGGGGTGCATCGACCTGCAAGGACAACAAGATCTACCTGTATGTGATGAACTGGCCCGAGGAAGGGCCCCTGGTCCTGCCCGCTGTCGCGGCGACAATTCAGAGCGTGAGAGCTCTCAGTGGCGGCGAGGCGACGATGAAACGCACCGACGACGGCATCGCAATCGACGTTCCGGTTACCCATCGTGATTCGATCGCCACGGTGGTTGAACTGACCGTGGAAGGCCGGGCGTTTGACATTGCCCCGGTGGCTCTGAGTGGCAGCGGCGACTCGCTGGCGACCGGCAAGAAGGCCATAGCATCCACTGTCTTCCAGAAGAACCCGGACTACGGGGCTGATAAGGCCGTTGACGGCGACCCGGAAACGCGCTGGGCCACCGACGGCAGCACCGATGCAGCTTGGCTTGAGGTCGATCTGGGCAAGCCCCTGCTGGTTCGCAAGGCGACCATTGACGAGCCGGAGGAGTTCAAGCGGGTGCAGGCCTTCGAGCTGCAGTATTACGATGGGCAGGCATGGAGGACATTCCACGAAGGCACGACCATCGGGCCGGATTGGTCGGTCAAGATCGAGCCGATCACGGCGCAGCGGTTCCGGCTGAACATCCTGAAAGCCTCAGGTGGCCCGACTATCGCGGAGTTCATGTTGTTTTGAAACGAGTGTGGAAGGGAGCGAGAACCGATGACACCTCGTGAACGGGTATTGGCTGCGTTCAATCACGAACGGCCCGATCGTGTGCCCTGCTGGTGCGGGGCTTCCCAGGAGTTCTGGAACAAGGCGAAGCGACAGATGGGCCTCGGAGATGAACCGCTGCGGGTCCGTTTGGGCGACGACTTCCGGCGGGTGCTGCCCGTCTACGCGGGGCCCACTCCGCCGCCACTGTCCCAAGGTGCGACCTCGCGGACTCTCTTCGGCGTCGAACGCAATGGCATCGGCTATGGCCATCCGATGAGCCATCCGCTGGCGAACGCCACGCTGACGCAGATCCACGAATACCCATGGCCGGACCCGAGGTGGATGGATGTGTCGCAGATTCATCAGGAAGCGGCGGAGTACGGAGGTCGCTATGCCATCCTGGGCGGCGATTGGTCGCCTTTCTGGCACGACGCCATCGACCTGCTGGGCATGGAGAATCTGTTCCTCAAGATGTACGCCGAGCCGCAGATCGTCGATGCGGTGTTCTCGCACATCGTGAGTTTCTACGCCACCGTGAACAAGCGACTGTTCGATGCCGCTGCGGACGTCATCGACATCTTCTTTTTCGGCAACGATTTCGGCAGCCAGATGGGCCCATTGCTGGGCCCGGACCTGTTCTCTCGATTCATCCTGCCGCATATGAGGTGGCTGATCGATCTGGCCCATAGTTATGGCCTCAAGGCCCAACTCCATTGTTGCGGCGGGTTTGCCCCGCTGATCCCGCGGATGATCGAAGCGGGGTTGGACGCTCTGCACGCCGTCCAGTCCTCCTGCATCGGCATGGACCTGCCCACGCTCAAACGGGATTTCGGGAACAGGATTGTCTTCAACGGCTGCATCGACTCGCATCACGTGCTGATCGAGGGTACGCCGGACAGCGTGCGGCGCGAGACGCGACGTGTCCTCGACATCATGGCCCCGGGCGGCGGGTTCGTGGCCGGCGCCAGCCACGACACGATCCTCGAGGAAACACCCCTGGAGAATATCCTGGCGATGTTCGATACCATCACGGCGGGATGAACGCCTGTTCGTGTCCTCGGCTGTTGAGGACGGGAAATTGGCTCGGCGGGCTCCTGTTGCGCGGGTATAATCAACGGCATGATGGACAGTCGCAGAGTGCTGTTGATGCTTGGGTGTTCGCGTGCATCGGAGAGAGGGATGCTGCGCGGCGTCATTCGTTATTGCCGGTTCCACAATCCGTGGATCCTGTATCGAGAGCCGCCGTTTTATCGCAAGCCGCCGTTCCATACGCAGTCCAAGGAGGCCAGGGCCCTGACGCGATTGCGGGAGCGGGGTTTCGACGGGATCATCACCTTCGCAGCCAACAGGGTCCAACTCGAGACGCTCATCCCCGCAGGCTTTCCGTCGGTGGTCCTGCCGATTGAAGAGCAGGTCCCCGGCCATTGCTGTATCGTGGAGGAAACCCACACGGTGGGTCGCATGGGCGCCGAGCATTTCCTCGAACGCGGCTTCACCCGGTTCGCGTTTTGCGGGTACGATCACATGTTCTGGTCCCGTGTGCGACAGGAGGGCTTTATTCGGCGCATCCGGCAGGCCGGATATCCGGTCCACCTCTACGAGCCGCCGGGGCCGCCGGCCTCCCTGACGTGGGAGGCGGAGCAGGCGTCCATGGCCGAATGGCTCAAGTCGCTGCCCAAGCCCATCGGGCTGATGGTCTGCAATGACGACCGGGCCCAGCAGGTGGTCGAGGCCAACAAGGCCGCGAATACGCGGGTCCCCGAGGAGATCGCCATTCTGGGCGTTGACGACGACGACATGATCTGCGACCTGACGAATCCACCGCTGTCCAGTATCGTCCTGAATCTTGAGGAGGTTGGATACGAGGCCGCCGCCCAGCTCGACCGGCAGATGGCAGGCAAAAGGGTCCTCAAGAGGGAGATCCACCTGCGGCCCATGCACATCCACACCCGCCAGTCTACGGATGTGTTGGCCGTCGAGGACCCCATCGTGGCCAAGGCGCTGCGCTTTATCCGGACGCATGCCGACCGGGTCCTGTCCGTCGAAGACGTCGTCGAAGCCAGCTCGACCTCCCGGCGCCTCTTGGAACGCCACTTCAAGGACGTGGTTGGGGCCAGCGTGTACCGTGAGATCCAGCGGGCCCACATCGAGCGGGCCTGCCAGATGCTCGTGGGCACGAATTGGTCCATGGCGGATATCGCCGAGCGGTGCGGCTTCTCGAGCGCCGTGCACTTCGCCGTGGCCTTCAAGCGACAGATGCGTCTGACCCCCCAGCAGCACCGCCACAGATCCGCAAGGATCTGATGGGGTTGCACAGACCCCCGGCAGAATCACGCCGGCGCCCACGTTGGGGACAGCGTGTCGCAAAATCGAAATGAAAAGACGCAAAATCGAATGTACTTGCCTGCCGGATTGTCCGAAAATTACTGTAGTACAGGTAATGGCACTAAGTTAAGCATAATTGACCGCTTTCGAGTCGCAGCAAGCCCCTCGTTTGATGGGATATCTCGGTGGTTTCATTGGTAGAGACAACGCATTGTAAGCCATAATTTCC
>JBDKRX010000171.1:0-29911 GCA_039683175.1 Phycisphaerales bacterium | reverse complement strand
CTCGCCTGGAGGAGTATCTGGACGAGGCCGAGGAGATCCGCACGCTGCTGGTCGAGGCGAATCTGCGGCTCGTGGTCAGCATCGCAGGCAAACACACGAGCGACGGCCCGAGTTTCCTGGAACTCGTCAGCAAAGGCAACTTCGCCCTGATCCAGGCGGTCGAGGAGTTTGACTACGCCAAAGGCTTCCGCTTCAGCCGCCGGGCGTCGCTGGACATCGCCAAGGAGTATGCAAAGGCCTCGGGCCGAAGCACGGAACTCACGCCCAGGCGAGCCGCGTCCCTCGCCAGCATCCAGCGGGACATGCGGGACACCACGGCCGACGTCCTGGCCATCGAGCGGACCCGGCAGGACCTGGCGGAGGTCATTCGACAGGAGCTCGACGAACGAGAGCAGTATGTCATTCTCCACCACTTCGGCCTCATCGGCGGCCCGATCCGTAAGAAGACGAAGACCCTCAAGCAGATCGGCGACGAGCTCGAACTGACGAAGGAGCGGATTCGCCAGATCGAGCTGTCGGCCCTGCAGAAGCTGCGTCAGTGCCTCAGTCGGGAGCAGTTCGAGATGCTGACCGGCTGAGCTTTTGCATTGATTTTCACCCCGGCGAGCGGTAGCTTACATCGCGGAACCAACGAACGGTTTCTTGCTGTTCTGAAGAATCTGACAAGGAGATGCCAGTGGATACAATCGGCTTTATCGGCAGCGGCAACATGGCGGAGGCGTTCATCAACGGCGTCCTGAGAGCCGGCGTGTACAGGCCGGGCAAGGTGTACGTCAGCGACGTCCGGCCCGAGCGGATCGAGTATCTTCGCGAGCACTACGGCGTGCGGACCACGACGGACAACGCGGACCTGGCCTCCAAGGTGGACGTCCTCGTGCTCAGCGTCAAGCCGCAGAACATGAAGGCCGCGCTGGAAGCCATCAAGGGCCACATCGACAAGGACATCCTCATCATCTCGATCGCCGCCGGGATCAAGACCTCGCTCATCGCATCGGTCCTCGGAGACATCGCCATCGTGCGGGTCATGCCGAACATGCCTGCCTGGGTGCGGGAGGCCGCCAGCGTGCTCTATGCCAACGAGAAGGCGAAAAAGAACGTCGAGAAGGCCCGGCTGATCCTCCTGTCCGTCGGGCAGACCGTAGTCGTCGACGATGAGGACCTGCTCGATACGGTGACCGCGGTCAGCGGGTCCGGTCCGGCCTACTTCTTCCTGCTCATGCAGGAGATGATTACGGCGGGCATCAAGCTGGGCCTGCCCGAGAAGGAAGCGCAAGACCTCGTCTTGCAGACGGCTAAAGGCGCCGCCCTGCTGGCGGAGAAGGCGGCCGAGGAAGGCGACACCCCAGCGCAGCTCAGCGCCCGGGTCGCCACGCCGAACGGCACCACGGAAGCTGCATTCAAGGTATTTCACGCCCAGGGCTTCAGCGACATGGTTTCGGTCGCGTTGACCCGCGCCGCCGAACGAAGCCGGGAACTGTCCGCCGGTTGATCGAGGAACACACATGAAACATGAGGAATTGCAGGATGTCGGCTCTCGGGAACGCAAGCCGAAACTGACCCCACTGAGGAGCGATTTGAGAATGGTCAAAAGCAACAAACGATCGAAGGGCGGCCTGAGTCTGCCGCCATTCAAGAACGAGCGGGTCTTTCCCGGCATTGAGGACTCGAAGGTCCGCGAGGCGTTCCCTCGCGCGATCGCCCAGGTCCGCGCGCAGCTCGGAAGAACCTATCCTCTGTATATCGACGGTCGCGAAATCACCACGCAGGACACGCTCGATTCCGTCAATCCCGCCAATCCGAGCGAGGTCATCGGCGCCGTACATCAGGCCGGGCAAGCCCAGGCCGAGATGGCCCTTTCCGCAGCCGAACGGGCATTGCTGACCTGGCGCGACGTGGACCCGGCCGAACGCGCGCAGTATCTTGTCAAGGCGGCGGACGTCGCCCGTCGCCGAATCTTCGAGTACTCCGCCTGGCAGGTTCTGGAGGAGGGCAAGCAATGGGCCCAAGCCTACAACGACCTCGCGGAGGGGATCGACTTTCTGGAGTACTACGCGAGAGAGATGATTCGCCTGGGGACGCCGCAGAACATGGGCAGCTATGGCGCGGAATCGAATCACTACTTCTACCAGCCCAAAGGGGTCGCCGTCGTGATCGCGCCGTGGAATTTCCCGTTCGCCATCGGTTGCGGCATGTGCGCCGCCGCGATGGTCGCGGGCAATCCCGTCGTCTACAAGCCATCGAGCCAGTCCATGGTGGTCGGACACCATCTGGTCGAGATCTTCCGCGAGGTCGGCCTGCCGGCCGGCGTGTTCAACTACGTCCCGGGTCCCGGCTCGGCCATCGGCGACTACCTTGTGGACAGCCCCAAGACCAGCGTGATCGCCTTCACCGGCTCGATGGGGGTCGGCCTGCGCATCATCGAGCGGGCCGGACGAACGTCGGAAGGCCAGACATCCGTCAAACACGTCGTCTGCGAGATGGGCGGCAAGAACGCGATCATCCTCGACGAGGAATTCGACCAGGACGCCGCGATCCGCGACGTGCTGTATTCCGCCTTCGGCTACCAGGGTCAGAAGTGCTCCGCCTGTTCCCGCTTGATCGTCCACGACAAGGTGTATGACCGCTTCGTGCCCAAGCTCGTGGAGGCCGCGAAGAAATTGAAGATCGGCCCGGCCGAGGATCCCGGCAACTACATGGGCCCCGTGATCGATCAGAAGGCCCAGCGAACGATTCTGCAGTACGTCGACCTGGCGGCCCGAGAAGGCAGAGTCCTCTACCGCAGCGAAGTCCCCCAGAACGGCTACTACGTGCCGATGACCCTCGTGGAGGGCATCACGCCCGACAAGCGTCTGGCGCAGGAAGAGGTGTTCGGCCCGGTGCTGGCCATCATGCGTGCCAAGGACTTTGAGCAGTCGCTGGAATGGGCCAATTCGACGCGATTCGCCCTGACGGGGGCTGTCTTCAGCGCCAACCGCGAGCATCTGGATCGAACGGTTCGCGACTTCCGCGTGGGCAACCTGTACCTGAATCGCGGCAGCGTCGGCGCCCTGGTGAAAGTCCAGCCGTTCGGCGGGTTCAAAATGTCCGGCGGCGGCACCAAGGCCGGCGGGCCGGACTATCTGCAGCACTTCATGGACCCGCGGTGCGTCACGGGGCAACCCTGAGCAACGATCGATCCCCTGATCGCACGGCGCAGTCCGCGCAACCATGAGGACGGCGACAAGGACCGTCGGGCTTCGGAGATCACAGGTCAGTCACGCTCGACGATGATCGCTTCGACCGGGCACTCGGCGGCAGCTTGCTCGGCGGCGGCCTCATACTGGGCTGGGACCTCGTCCACAATCACGGCAGCCATCTCATCGCCCATCTCGAACACCTCGGGGCAGGTGTCGCAGCAGAACCCGCAAGCCGTGCATATGTCGCGAATTTGCACCTTCATGCCAAGCTCCTTTTCGGGTCATAGATAGGATCTTGGCGCCGGATGGTTCGGCGCATTCCGATGGATTGCATAAACCATCGGAACGCCTTTGTCAACCACCTTTCTACGTGCTCTCGGTTCTCGAAGAGATTATTGATTCGTCGGGGCAAGACTCGCCTCGGCCGTTCCGCCATAGACGCCCATGTCGATTCGCGTGTTGGCGGTCGCATCGCCCTGCGGCGAGGTCAAAGGCTCGTCGAGCAGTTCCGAGGTTGGATCGCCCGCGTCGATGCACGGACTGGTCGCCTCATCCGAGACCCAGGAACTCGCGCCGCTATCCCATCGCCATCCCTGGCTCTGGAGATGGTAGTCGCCGAAGGTCCAGATGTCGCCGGTCCACTGGCCGAGAGAAACGAACAACGGGTCGGCGTCGATGTTGCCGTCGCCCTCCCAGCCGTTCTGGACGTCGCAGTACGTAACAGTCGCCCGGTTGCTCTTGATCTGCACGCCGTCCGAGAGGTTGTTGAAGTACACGATCGAGTTCGTCACGGTCGGCGAGGAGGCTTCGACGCCATACGACGAATTCTCGACAATCGTGCAATTGACGATGGTCGGCTTGGCGCCGTGGACGCCCTGGCCTCCGTTGGCGGCGATAACACAGTTGCGAATCGTAGCTTCATTCAGCTTCACGGTGCGCCCCTCCGTGGGAGCCGACATCTCGATGCCCGCGGCGCCGTTGGCGACGATCCGGCAGAACGTGATCGTCGGATTGCAGGAGCCGGCAAGCTTCACTCCCGCGCCATCGCTGCCGACGATCGTGCAGCGAGTGACCGTGGGCGAGGCCGTGTAACAGTACACCGCCTCGTGTCCGCCCGTGACGGTGAACCCGGCCAGGACGCTGGCGGCCTCCTCATGGTCGGCGAACACGACGGTGCTGCCGAAGCTCCGCAGGATCGTGGCAGCCACGACCGCGGGATCGTTCGGGTCCATCGAACGGATCGTGACCGACTTGCCCAGGAAATCCACCTTCTCGTCGTACACGCCCGCGGTGGCGACGATCTCGTCCCCCTCGGCGGCATCGGCCACAGCGTGCTGGAGGTAATCGTATCGCAGGCCCGTCCTCGCATTCTCCACGCGGCCGTCGAAGATGGAATAACCCACGTCGAGAGTCAGTCCCTGGATCGGGCCATAGGTGCTGCTCAGCCAGACCAGCCTCGTTCCATCGAGGGCCGGCATGACGCCCGGCAGCGACGCGGGCATACTGGCAATCAGGACGCCGTGACTGCGAGTCACGCATGCCAGCTTGATCCCGCCGGTCAGGACGTTGTCCTCGGCATAGGCCACCAGCGGGCCTTCGACCGTGGCCTGCCACTGGGTCCCGGAACCCTTGGCGACCTCGAACTGGCGGATGTTTTCGAGATCGGTCAGATCGGCGCCGTAGATATCTCCCGTGTCATTCCGCTCATCGGTCCAGACCACGAGCCGGCCCGAGATCGCCGGATCGTACTGGCGGGCCGGATGATCGCAGACGGTGACAATCCGGATGTCATCGAGGTTGGAGATGTCGGCGGCATAGATATTTCCCTGGCCTTCCCAGACGACGAGGTCGCCGGAGATATCGACCACGCTGTCGGCGTCATTATAGGGACCGCTGTACGGGAAGGGGTCGCGCTGTCCAACGTTCGTGGCTACCGTGAAGAAAACCGGCTTGCTGAAATTGGTCAGATCGGCGCCACAGATATCATACGGCGTGCCGTACCACTTCTCGGACACGCTGCGGCTGATGCCCAGGTGCTGCACCCACACGACCTTGTTGCCGGATACGGCGGGATGGCTGTACGAACTGCTGTCGGTGCGAGACCGAAGCGTCTGCTGTGTGTTCGTGGCGATGTTCCGTACGAACACGCTGGAACACACCGGACCGCTGACTTCCGAATAGGAGACTCCGCCGAACCAGACGACGAGGTCCCCGTCGATCTTCGGCTCTATGCCGTACGTTCCCGTCATGACGGTTTCGAGCCTGCCGGTGGTCATGTCCTTGTAGACGATCTGCAGGTCGGTGGCGGTCTGCGTTGCGTAGACGATCTTCATCCCGGAGACATCGGGCTGGTACGGACCATAGAGGTCGCCCGGCGTGGCGTCGAAAGGTTCGGCCCCCACCGTGACGGGGACTGCGATGCACCGCACCTGGCTCGGCTCGCTCACGGCGTAGCCATCGCTCACGACCAGCTCGAAAACATACTGCCCCTGCGCCTCGACGAGGAAAGAAGGCGCGGACGTATCGGCGCCCTGCAAGTCCACGGGCGTTCCCTCCACCTGCCGCCACTGGTAGGTGAGCGGGTCAATGACATCGGGATCATAGGAGGCCGTACCGTCCAGCGTCGCCTGGCTGGCGACACCGCACACTCTGTCGACGCCGGCATCCGCCACGGGCGCAACGTTCGCGGCCACCAGTACGAGGACCCGATCGGGTTCGCTGTCGTATCGGTCATCGGCGACCACCAATTCGAAGACGTACTCCCCAAACGCCTCCGGCATGAACGTGGGATTCTCGGAGTTCGGGTCATCCAGGGTCACCGAGGGCCCGCTCACCTGCGTCCACCGGAACGTCGTGACTCCGCAAGGATCGTAGAAGAAGCTCTGGCCTCCGTCGAGCGTCACGGTCGCAGACAGCTCGATGACGTGTTGATCGTACCCGGCTGAGGAGACCGGCTTGACGTAGCCGACGTATTCGTCGGCGCCAATGTCGATCCGCGACGCATAGACCCGGGCATTGCCGTCGATATCCACAGCGCCCGCCGACCGGGCGTACCGTGGATCGCCCGCGTTGATGCAAGGCGAACCAAAAACGATATGGTAGTCCTTGCCGAAGGACGCATTCAGAAACAGAGGATCGGCGCTGATGTTGCCATTCTTGCCCGTCTGATCGTCCGCTCCATCGTAGATAAGGCCGGCCTGGCTGTCCTGGAACACGTAGTTGCCGGGCGAGTTGTTCCAGACGTTATTACAGGCGACCACGCCTCCCCGCCAGTCGCCTTCCAAGAGCAGGCCGCCGCCGGAGCCGGCGTTGCAGATGATGTTGTTGACAACCGTCGCATTGCCCAACGACGGCTCGAAAATGACGTACGCATTGCCGGCGTAGCCGCCTCCCAGTTCCTGGTTGCACTCGTTGCCCGCGATCGTATTGTTGAGCAGCGTGCCGCCGATGAGGATGACGCCGCCGCCGAGATAAGCCGAGTTGCCGTAGATCAGATTGTTGGCGACAGTCGCCTGGCCGATGTACAGAATGAGACCGCCCGCCACGAAGCCGGTGTTGTTCCGAATGATGTTGTGCGTAACGACGGCGTTGCTCTCGATACAGGCGATGCCGCCGCCATAGCTGAGGAGGGAGTCGGCCTCCGTGTTCACGAGGACCATGGGGCCGCGATTGCCGGCGATGATGTTCTTCGTGATCGTCGGCGAGGCCTGGTAGCAGTAAATGCCGCCTCCCCAGAAGATATTGCCCCCGCCCTCCACCGTCGAGTTGAGGGTGCCGAAGCCACCGGTGATCGTGAAACCTCTCAGCATCGCGGCGGGAGTCTCGCCGTTCTCGAACGTCACGGCGCTGCCGTCCTGGTCGGCGTTGATCACCGTGTAGCCGACGATGCCGGGATCGTTCGGGTCCATGCCCGTGACGACGATGTCCTTGCCGCTGAAATTGATCGTCTCATAGTAGATTCCCGGCGCCACCAGGACCGTATCCCCATCGGTCGCGGCATCGATTCCCGCCTGAATGCTTGAGTACTCGCTGGGCACCTTGCGCGTCGCACCGCCGGCCAGCGCAACAACAGAACACAGGATGACTATACCCGAGAACACTACCCTCTTCATTTCCGCGCCTTTCCGAACCACAAGCCATGGTAAGCAACAGCAGCTAAACAAGGGGCGACCTGCCTCCAAACCGCCTGCCAGCCCCTGAAAAACCGGTGATCAGACCTCTTTCTGTGTTACCAGACGCATCAACTGCGACATCATTACCCGAAAAAGGAGCACAATCCGCAATTATTTGCGCATGGTAGGCCTTTGGGAGTACGCATGGGCCATCTCCGGCACGCGGCGTCGGCCTTGCACCCCACGAAGCCAAATCGCAGATGCTAAGAGCCTTTGCCTCGCTCGGGAACCGGCAGGCCCAGTTCAGCGAGGACCTTCTTCATGTCCTCCCAGACTCGCCGGCGGTTGTCCGGGGTGTAGTTCCGCAGCAGATAAGCCGTGTGATAGGTGGCCATGAGCTTGATGGGCGGCCGGCCGATTCCGGTGAAATATTCGTGGAACTCGCCCCGGAGCTGGCCGATGGGCCGGTTGGTGTTCAGCAACGTCCTGGCGGCGTGTGCTCCCAGAGCCACGATGATTTCCGGGTTGAGGATTTCGATCTGCCTCTGGAGATAGGGCAGACAGTTGATGATCTCGTCAGGGCGAGGATCGCGGTTGTCCGGAGGGCGGCACTTGAGGACGTTCCCGATGAACACCTCTTCGCGTTTGAGCCCGCAGGCTTCGATGATCTTGTCAAGGAGCTGTCCCGCCCTGCCGACGAACGGCCGGCCCTGGGCGTCTTCATCGGCCCCCGGCGCCTCGCCCACGAACAGGATCCGGGTCCGTGGATTCCCTTCGCCCGGCACGGCGTTCGTCCGCTGCGAGCCCAACTCGCACTTGCGGCACCGGCGGACCTCCGCCGCGATCGCGTCCAGCTCCTTCACCGCATCGACGGTCCGCGCCGGTTTCGGCTCCTGCCGGTCCTGCGCAGGAGCGCCGGCATCCAATGAATCGCGGCCGGCGGGCCGCTGACGCTCACGATCCGCTGACGAACCACCTTCTTCACGAGCCTTGCCCTTCACGGCGAACCCCGTGAAGAAACTTTCCATCTCGAGGTGCTGGCGAACCACCTTGTTCAGATCCACTTCCTGGGTCATACAGGCATTATAACAGGGGCCGGACGACGGGACAACGGAAAACCGCCGCTGCACGACACCCGAACAAAGATAACAGGGCTCCTCCCAACAAGAGGAGCCCTGTTTCACTTCTTACGATACCCCCTGATCGGGCCGGACACTGCTTACCGGCCTTCCAGGTCCCACAGGCGGACGTTGTCCAGACCGATCCAGCTGCCGCCGGTGGTCGTGACATTGTCGAACTCGACGCCGATCTTCTTGCCGACGACATCCGGTGCATCCGCGGCGTTGAATTCCAGCGAGAAGGTCTGCATCTCATCGTTGACGGCCGCATCGACGAAGGTCAGCGGCATACGGAAGCCCTCTTCGTCATAGAACAGGATGATCCGCAGGGTCGTGCCCAGATATGTGTTGCGGGCATCCACCTCCAGCTTGAAGACGTCTTCCGCTTCGATGACATAGTTCGTCAGTTGCCAGACCGAAGGATCGGCTCCCATCAGGAAGGCCGTCCATTCCCCATCGGTGGCGGAATAGCCCGTCTCCACGCCGGAGTCGGTGACCACGGTGTCGCTCGCCCAACCGGGGATATCGACAGCCGGGGTGCCCGAGACGCCTTCGCCGTTCCAGCCCTTGATCTTCTCGGTGCCGGGCAGCTCAAAGCTGGCGTTCTGGACGGTCGCCGCGATCGGCGTCTTGGCCATCAGGTACTCCACGGTGTTGGCAAGTATCTGGAGCCCGACCTCGGTCAGGTTCAGCGCCCCCTGCGGGGTGGTCCCAACTTCCTGGGTCCCGGCCATGAACATCATACGCTTGCCGCCGACGTACTGGCCGGCGCCGGCGTAGTACTCCTCGCCTTTCGGCCACTCGGCGATCCAGGCGTAGTCGCCGCCGACACCCTGGGCGATCAGCGTTCCACTGCCCATGTCCAGCGTGTTGAGGAAGGACGTAGTGCCTGTGCCCACGTTCGGGTCCAGGACTGCAATGCCGTTCGGGTCCAGCGTCACCCCGGCAAACACCGGGTGATTGGGGTCAACGGCGATCATCAACGGCGAGATGTTCGAGATCGTGGCGTTGTTGACCAGCTTCCAGCGGCTGTTGCGGACGAGGTACGCCGTCAGGTTCAGCATCGGCGCCTTGACCTCGTTCCAGGCGGCGATTTCTTCGGCGCTGTCGTCGTAATTGCCGCTGCTGGTGGTCCGGCTGATGATGACCAGGTCCGCCGCGTTGAGCTGGTCCATCTTGGAGACTTCATTGGGATCGTTGGGATCGACCGGGTCGAACGTTGCCCAGTAGCCCGGTCGAACGTCCACGGTGTACCCCTGGTCGATCAGCCAGTCTTCGAGACCCTGATCGTCCCGGACGCCGTCGGCGTCCACGTCACGGTCCTCGGTCACCAGGATCACGTTGCGAGTGGGCACGACCGTGAAATCATCGAACGCGACATAGCCCGTGGTCACATCGTAGGTGGCGTTGATCAGGCCCACTTGGAGAGTCTCAGGCAGATCGGGCCGGTTGATGACCAGCGGGGTCTGCGTGCCGTCGTAGATGCCCTGGTATCCCGGATCGGTGAGCGGGATGAAGTTCACGCCGTCGGAGCTGATCCGGAAGTGGAAATCGGCGCCCTTGCGCTGCAGTTGGATGTAGGGGTACTGCGCCACGATGGCGAACGTGTCGTCGCCGGTCCAGGTGCCGGTCGTCGCGCCAAACTCACCGCGAGCGCTGTTGACGGTGCTGCGCGCGATGAAGGCCGTCCAGGTGGGGAAGTAGTTCATGGCCACCCAGTTCTCCGCCCCCTCGACACCGGCCGGATCGCGGGCCGCGATGCCGCAATCGTTGTTGAACAGCGGCTCCGCCAATGTGCCGGCAAAATCCACAACTTTCACGGTCGCGACGAAATCGCCGGTCACCTCGACGTACAACATCGGACCGGGACCCGGATCCCAACTCATGCCGGTCGTCTGCATGTACAACGCGCCTGGACGCGTCGTGGATGCGTCCAGGACATCGATGCCGGTGCTCAACATACCGGCATACGCGCCGAGACCGTCGGTCAGGTAATTGTGGGGCGTGTCGAAATTGTCGCTGAATTTCGCGGCCTGGGCCGACGTACCGGCCATCAGCACCAGGACCAACGAAATCAACCCAATGCACCTTCTGTACATGATCGTCCTCCTACAAGCAAGATTTGGGAATTCTGGAAAGAGAAACTCAGCGTGCCACGTACAGAATCCCTGTGCAGCGCGCCTTTGCCTCTCGTACGACGCGATCACGACCTCCATTCCGTTCCAAGTCGTTGCCGACTCTGGTTTGTGAGAGTGAGAATTGCAGGTCTAACTCCGCCTCTATGTATACCAGATTCTCGGACGGCCTTTCAAGGAGAATCTGCATGGGAAAGGCCTTGGAATGACCGCAAACGCAATATGACCAAGCTTCAGCCAGCATGCGAACCATCACGGACTCGCGCCGACCGCAGACCGGCCCCCGCATACAACAAGAGGCCACCCTGCTTCTGTCGCAAGGTGGCCCCTTGGAATCCTCGAGCCGATCGAAACACGAGTTGTGTCAGCTATTGATGATCTTCTCCGCTTCTTCCTTGTAGGCATCCATGACGTAGGCGATGCCGGAGACCTGGGCGGCTTCGGGGGTCAGCGCCATCAGGTCGTCACGGCTGATCGTGGAGACTTTGAAGTTGCGGCTGCCGGCCATGAGCTGCTGGAGCCCGACCTTCATCTTGTCACAGAATGTATAAAGGCCGATCGCGCCGACGGGCAGCCTCTTGGCGGTGTCCTTGCCATACTTGGCCACGAGGTCCTCGTAACAGACGAAGATCTCCTCGAGCGTGGTGCCGAACTGGCTGACCGTCTTGGGCAGCGCATCGGGGCCTTGCTGGAGCCATAGGCCGATGTTCTTGCCGACCATGCCCGGGATCATCAGGGCCCGGCCCATGCAGACCGCCTTGGTGTAAGGGGCGCCCATCGCCAGGACCTTGAAGACATGGTCTTCGGAACTGAACCCGCCGGCGATGGCAATGTCCGGGACGAACTTGCCCCGGGCCGCCAGCTTGCAGCACAGGTCATGGGTCATGGATTGCAGATAGAACGTCGGGACGCCCCACTCTTCCATCATCCGCCAGGGGCTCATGCCGGTCCCGCCGGGAGCGCCGTCGATGGTCAGCAGGTCGAGCTTCGCATCGGAGGCCCACTTGATCGCCATGGCCAGCTCGCGCATCGGATAGGCGCCGGTCTTGAGTGTCACGCGCTTGGCGCCGAGGCCGCGGATTCGCGCCACTTCCTTCATGAAACCGTCCTGGTCAACGAAACCGAGCCGGGAATGGCGTTCGAAGTGTTTCAACGCGCCGTCCTTGAACGCCGCCTGGTTGGCCGGGTTCGACGGGTCGGGAGTCACGAGGTAACCTCGCTTCTGCAACTCCAGGGCCCGCTCGAGCGAATCAACCTGGATCTCGCCGCCGATGCACTTGGCGCCCTGGCCCCACTTGAGCTCGACGCTCTCGATGCCAAGTTGGCTGATCACATACTCCGCCACGCCCAGGCGGGTGTCTTCGACGTTCATCTGAACGATCATGTCGCCGTAGCCTTCGTGGTAGCGACGGTACTGCGCAACGCGCTCGGCCATGTTCGGAGCGTTCTTCACCCTGCCGTTGGCATCCATCTCGAGCCCGGGATCGATGCCGCACACGTTCTCGCCACAGACGATAGTGATGCCGCCGATCGCGGCGCCGGTGGCGAAATGTTCCCAGTTCTTGCGGGCAATCTCCGTGGAGCCCAGCGCGCCGGTGAAAATGGGCAGCTTCATCTTGACCTTGCTCTTGACGCCGTACTGGGTCTCCGTGTTCACCATGGGAAACAGCGTGTTGTCCGAGTGGCCGATCTGCCCTTCGGGCAGGCCCTTGGCGCCCAGGGCATAACCCGCGATGTTCAGGTGCGAGTAGTCGATGGGGTAGTTCTTGTCGCCGCCGGCGGTCAGCGTGCCGAAAGGCCCGGGATAGATGACCTCTCGGCCCCGGAAGGTAGCTTTGAACGTCTCGCAGTTGCCTCGACACCCATCGACGCAGCGCGTACAGATCCCCGAGACGGGCGATACGCTGCGAGATCGGTTCTGAGTCTGCGTTGCTTCATTGGCATTGGGCTGTTGCAGATTCATTTTCGACTCCTTAAAACAGTGTTTAGACTTGTGCTACATTAGCGGAACTGATATTATGTCCGTTGATGCCTAATGGCGGAATCCCCTTGTCGTGATACATATCATTAGGAACGTTAATAATGCATTTGGAAACGCTGAAGGTGTTCTGCGATCTGGCGGACTCGCACAGCTTCTCGAAGACGGCTGAGAAACACCTCTTGAGCCAGTCGGCGGTCTCGCAGCAACTGGCCCAACTGGAGCTCGCCCACAAATGCCAGCTCATCACGCGCAGGAAGCGCCCCATCGAATTGACCCCGGCCGGCCAGATCTTCTACCGGGCCGCACGGGATATCCTCGAACGCTACGACCAGCTCAAGAACGAGCTGCACAACCTGGCGTCGGGCGTGGATGTCCGGATCAACGTTGCTGCCATTTTCAGCATCGGGATGCACAGCCTGCACGAGTACGTCAAGAAATTCCTGACCCGCTACCCGAACGTGAACGTGCACATCGAGTACCCCAGCGCCGACCAGATCTATGAGCTCGTCTTGAACGGCGACGTGGACATCGGCATCGTGGCCATTCCCAGAAAGGACAAGCGTCTGGACGTGTACGAATTCGAGGACGAGTTGCTGGTCCTGGCGTGCAGCCCGAAGCACCCGCTGGCCGGCGAGAAGAAGGCGGACATCCACAAGCTCCAGTACGAACCGTTCATCGCGTTCGACAAGGAGGTGCCCACCCGGACCTGGATCGACGGGATCCTGACGCGGTACAACACGGTGGTGCGTCCGGTCATGGAGTTCGACAACGTCGAGACGATCAAGCGGGCCGTGGAGATCAATGCCGGCGTGAGCATCCTGCCCCAGGCGACAATCGTCCAGGAGGTCGCAAGCGGGACCCTGAAGGCCATCCCCTTCTCCAACGAACGGTTCGTCCGCCCGACCGGCATCCTGGTCCGCAAAGGGCGAGCGTTCAGTCCGACCACCCGGTTTCTCCTGAACTTGCTGAAGGAGCACCGCAGATAAACCTGCTTCGAGCCTGCCCGGGCACCGCACTCACTCTGGGGCCGATAACAAAGGCAGCGGCGCAAAGGGCTTGACAAAACCCCGCCCCGCGACCAACGTATGGATTAGGAAAGGCAGCGTGTAAAGCGTGTTGTGGATCTTTGGGTCAGTTGGATGGAGAAGGCCGGTTAAGGTATGCCGATAAAAGCTGTGATATTCGACTTGGATGGGACCCTTACCGAGCCCTATTTCGATTTTGATGCGATCCGCGAGGAGATCGGGATCGGCCGCAACGCAGGTCCGATACTGGAGGCCATGGAGGGCATGACGCCTCAACAACGCATGCGTGCCGAGGAAATCCTCCACTACCACGAAGAAAAAGCCGTCGCGGAATCCGCGTTGAACCCAGGGGCCCAGGATACTCTGGAGGGGTTGCGGCTCAGAGGCATCCGGATCGGTATTCTGACGCGGAACAGGAAGTGCAATGCCCTGGCGGTCGCCCAGAAACACCGCCTGCGTTTCGACGCCGTGGTCGGGCGGGAGGATGGACCGGTAAAACCCCACGCCTTCGGCGTGCTGCACCTGTGCGAGCAATTCGCTGTCCGGCCGGCAGAAACGATGCTCGTGGGCGATTATCTCTTCGATCTGCTCTGCGCCCGGGCCGCCGGCGCCATCCCTGTGCTGATCGCCAACCACGACCGCGCCCCCGAATTCGCGCTCCACGCGGATTTCACCGTCCAGACCCTCCATGAGTTGCTGCCAATTGTCGATAATCATAACGGGGTCGGCAGACCCGCCGATTGAGAGTTGAGTCAGGTTTCCGCTGTGTGGAAACCAGTCAGGAGCAAGAATGCGTCGAGTAGCCATCGCGGGATTTCTCGTGAGCCTCGTGACGGTCCCGCTGAACTACGCCCAGACCGGCGACCCGAACATACCCGCCTGCCAGGTCCGGGCGGACGATGCCAATGAAGTCGATCTGGCAATCAAGAATCTGCAGGACAAGGCGGCCGGCCTGAAATCCTACCAGGCTCGCGTCGATTACACCACGAAGCAGCCCCTGCTCGAATCCCAGGCCCGCCGCTGGGGCGTTCTTCACTACGCCAGGTCGGAGGGCCGATCCAACCTGCGAATCGAGTTTCTCAAGCTGCAACAGGACGAGGAACCCGAGCAGCGGTACGTCGAGCAATTCCTGTTCGACGGGGTCTGGCTGGTCATCGTCAATCACCAGACCAAACGGGTGGAGCGGCGTCAGTTGGCCGAGCCGAACGAGCCCGTCGACGCATTTTCCCTGGCCAGCAAACACATGCCCGTGCTGGGATTCTCGAAGATGGACGACCTGCGAAAGCAGTTCGATGTGACCCTCGTCTCCGAGCCCAACGATCCGGCGGGCCTTCAGCACCTGCACCTGAACGTCCGGCCCGACTCCCTCTACAAGGAGGATTACACCCAGATCGACTTCTGGGTGGATCGCAAGATCGGCCTGCCCGCGAAGATCGTCGCTGTCACGACGGAAGAAGACGTCCACGAGATCCGGCTCATCGAGCCCAAGGTCAACGAAGGCATCGACTCCCAGATGTTCCAGGTCGAGGTCCCCAGGGGATTCACCGAGGAGGTGATTCCTCTCGAACGAAAACAGCAGGAACCGTAGCACAAACGCGGGGCAGATCGCATGACAGTGACTCAGCAACAGGGACACGTGACGATGAATGCAAGCCTTGTCAACGAACAGGATTTCCACAGGTTGGTCGAGAAACGGGCGGATATGCTGCTGGCCCTGGCGGATTACCTCTCTCGCTGCGAGAACCCACGCACGGTTCTGACCCGTCCCCTGCTGGGCGAGTTCCTGTCGCAGTCGATGCAGTTCGAGGAACTGCTCGACACCTACGACGCCGGCAAGAACTGCCTCTGGTGCAATCTCCGCTCCCTGACGGCCACGATCAAGCTGTTCTCGGATGCCAGCTACGAGCTGATGCACATTCAGCATCGTGCGTCAAGCTACCGGCTCATGCCCGTCGAGCGGGATTTCGTGGCTGCGACGGAAGAGGCCCTGGCCTACGCCAGCGGCATTCTGGCCCAGACCTCTAAGGAGATCCTGAACCGCTCTCGCGAGCGAGACCTGAAGATCCCCCAGAAACCGGAGATTGCGGACGCCTACGAGGAACACCAGTTGCCCGGCCGGCTGGCCCACAACTGTGGCGCCCGCCAGACCGACACGGTCGCAGGAACCGTGGCCCTGCTGGCCACCGCCTTCTTGAACCTGGCCTCGGAGAGCGAAGACGTCCGTGCCGCCAGCCGGGCCCGCCCGGAGGAATACGCAACGCGGGTCTCCGGCTCGCTCAGCGAGGAACGGCTCCGGAGCCTCGAATTCCAGTTCCACAATCTCCAGTCGCAGTACGACACGTATGTCTCCGGCACACAGGCCGAATCCGTGGACAAGGATCTGCCCGTCCTGCGGGGACACGTCAGCGTGGTCTTCCATCTGCTCCGGATCGGCACACTGTTCGCACACTACTACGAACGCCACATGAACAAGCAACATTGCGTGCACCCGCCGCATACGGCGAGCCTGGTGGAGCCCGGCCCGTTGCTCTCGGTCCTGATGAATTACTCCGTCACGTTCATCGATCTGTACATCGGTCGAGCCGTGAGCCTGTGCCAGGAAATGCTCAAGCGATATGCCGAGGTGGGTCGGGTCGATGTCTCCATCCCGAAGTATCGCGGTTTCCACGTCCGCCCTTCCACCCTGATCTCCAAGCTCGTGCTCCACTACGGCAGCAGGGTCCAGATGCTGCTCGGCGACGAGGTCTACGACGCCAGTTCGTCCCTGGACCTGTTCCGCGCCAACGAGAAGATCAACGCGCAGAAGAGGCGATGGCTTGCGAAGGAGATCGTCCGGCTGGGCCTCGTCCCGGAAAACAGCGAATCCGAGGACGCGATCGCAGTCGTTCGCGCGGTCGTCCTGTCGCTGGCCGAGAAGAGCAAACTGGTCATGTACGAACAGCCGCTGGAACTGCCCGAGCGAATCTGCGGCAGCGAGGGAACCTTGCTCGAACGGGTCACCAGTGAGACCGGCCGGCTGCTGGCCATGGGCAAGATCGACATCAGCATCGACATGAACGCGCAATTCGTCGGCGACAAACGCGTCCTGGCCGACATCCAAATCCTCGCGGAACACGGGTATGGAGAGGACAACTTCGGCAACAACGTCCCTCTGCCCAAGCAGCTCGCCTATCTGCGGCGATGAACCGACGCAAACAGCCGGAAAGGGCAAACATGGCAAAAGGGATTGTGCTGTACTACTCCAGAAGCGGCAACACCAAGGAAATGGCGGAAACCATCGCGAGGGCGATGAACGCCGCCGGCCTGAGCACCGAGTGCAAATCCGTCGAGAAGGCGCATCCGGACGATCTGCCCGAATACGACGCGATCGTAATCGGCTCGCCCTGCTACTATGGCCAGATGGCGAGTCCGGTCAAACACCTCATCGACGAGCTGGTGGGCCGGCACGGCCAGCTCAACGGCAAGGTCGGCGCCGCGTTCGCCAGTTCCGCCAATCTCGGCGGCGGCAGCGAGACCACCATCGTCGGCATCCTCCAGGCCCTGCTCATCGCAGGCATGGTCATCCAAGGCGACCCCCAGGGTTCCCACTACGGCCCACTCTCCGTCGGCAAACCCGACGACCGGGTCAAGCAGCAATGCGAACGCCGAGGCCAGAGGATCGCCGAACTCACAAAGAAGCTCTTTCCATAGAGCCCTCTCGCTCCGCATCCGCTCCAAGAAACAACATAGGTATTCAGTAATCCTTGAATCGCCTCATCCACTGCGGCCAGTCCTCAGGACGAACGCCGCCCGCCTTCGTCCATTTGCCCCCGGGATCATATTCCTTGGCCCATTTCAGCGTCCACAACTCCTTGATGCCCACCTTACGGACCGACCAGTCGAGAAACAATGTGTTGATCCCTCCGCCATGGCGGTTCATCACGTAGCAGCGGAGGCCCCATAGAGAATCCAGAGGTGCATCCTCATAGGCCGGTGGTGTGTCCGAGTCGCATGGATTAGCCCATGCTGCTCGGCTGTCGGAATATACCGGCACAGCCGACGCTCCCTTCACAAGGCAAGAGGTCCACTGAACCGCATCCTCGTTGTATCTGTAACGTGTCATCGGACGCCAGACATTTTCCGAATAACTCGCCCCCGGGACGCCCGCTGTCTGAAAAGCCTCGCTGTAACTCCACGCCAACCGAGTGGTCCCTTCCGTGTAAGTCGACCCGAGCGGCTGGAATCTGGTCGACGGACACAGCAACAACTTCTGGCATTGCACCATCGCGTCGTAATATTCCAGATGTTCGACGCCCGAGGCATCTGTATAGTTGTGAGAGTCACCAAGGAACTCTCTCGGCATGACAGCCGGAAGGAAGATAAGGTTTCCCTCTCGGCTCAGCACCGGGGGCATCTTGCCATCGTTCTGCGTCGTATACATGGAATAGTACAGACCCCACTGGCGGAGATTCACCTGGCACGCCGCGGCCTTGGCCTGCCCGCGGGCTCGTTGGAGCGCCGGAAGCAGAATCGCCATCAGCACGGCGATCACCGCGATGACCACGAGCAGCTCGATCAGTGTGAAACCGGTGCAATGGATGATGGATAATGGATAATGGATGGTTGAGCCGGTCCGCCGCCGCGGCGAACACTCTCTCAGTCCCCGAGTTCCTCGTTGCCTCTCGTTGCAGCCCGCCGCTTTCGCTCCTTTCTCCCGAAAGAGCATCACTGCAGTCGCATGATCGCCCCCTTGCTCGCCGCTGCAAGGTTACAACCGCTCTATGCCGTCAAGAAACCCCATGTCACGATTCTTGGCCGCCACGGGATATTGTAGATATCCCCCTCGCATATGTCAACAGAAGACCACGTCGTATCGTGTGTGAAGGCAGAACACGGCGGGGTCGGAACAGGCGGGCTATCGCGCACGGACCGGTGTTTTCGTGAAGAGCAACTGTTGGGTCTGGCCGTGGGTATCGTCCGTGGCCAGATCGACAGATTTGCCGTCTTTCGTGCGAGCCTTGTAGTCGGTGAACGCGGTCCATTGGGCCTGCCAGATGTCCATATTGGGCGAGACGACGCCGGTGAAGGTGTCGGTGCTCGATCCTTCCAGCGTGTTGGCTCCCATGGGCACCTGGACGTGGTCCATCGTGATCTTGACGGTCAGCATTCTCGCAGCCGGGTCATAGTGGACTGCCCAGGGTCCCGGCGTGAACACGGCCTGCCCGTTCGTTCGGGTGGTAGTTGTGGTGGTTTGGCCAGGGACGATCCTGACGCGGCCGAACCCGATGATCGCGGAGGAGATCCGGCCGTCCGGCGCAAAGACGAATTCCCAACCTTGTTGATCTGATTTCCACAGACCCGCCAGGGCGGCGGGGAACGCGGAACCATCTTCCGTAACCGCCATCACGGGCTCGACACTCTTGCTCTTTTTCTCGGGCCGGGCACACCCGCCCAGGACTGATAGCGTCACGCACGCCACCGCGAACAACCCAACGATTCTCATACGCCAAGCCCCTTTCATCCACCGGGATCACGACGGTCGGGGGACATTGTACCGTCCATCGCACGCGAGGGCAAAAAAACAAAGGCAGGTCCGAAGACCTGCCTCTGTCAGAATCATGGTCCGGCCGTTCCGCCCAACGGACGGTTCGGCCTGTATCGGCATGCGCCGTCGCGTCAGGGCAGCAGATCCCCGCCGCAATCGGCAGCCACGCCGGAGCCGTTGGGGGCTTCCTTGATGAGCCAATTGGCCACCAGGATGTTCAGGTCCGTGGTGCCCACCCGGAAGTACCCGGTCGCGGCATTGCCGTCCTGATCGTGGGCGAAGTCGGCGCAGATGCCGTTGGGGATCGAAGCGATGCCCGGACCGAATGGCGGCTCCTTCACTTCCCAGGCAGCGACCAGCAGGTTGAGGTCCTGGAGACCGACGTAGGAGGAACCGGTCTCGGATGCCTCCTTGCGACCGTCCGCGTCGCCGTGGCACTGGCGGGGATAGGCCCAGCAGGCGGGCTTTCCGACGGCCACCCATTCCGCGTAATCCGGGTGAGTCTCGGGGAGCAGGTCCCCTGTTTCGACCATGCCGGCGCTGGAGATGGAGATCGACGTGGCTTGATCCAGATTCACGACCGCTTCCGCATCGGGGTCCGTGAGGACGATCCCGCCACGGGCCGCGTTCAATGCGATGGTCACCTTGGCCGCCTCGCTGAGCGCCAGTTTACAGAGTAGTCCGCTATTGAGCGGAGCATTCACCGACGCGTCATCTGTCGGATAGTACAGGGCGCCCATCTCGAGGGTGACACCGCTGGTGCCCAGGCCGCCAAGCGCGCCGGGGTCACAGGGATCAGCCACGGGCGTGTACCCATTCGGATCCCAACTGGTCACCTCGCCGGTGTCCGCACTGACGCTGATGTAACGGGCGAAATTGCCGGGGAAGATGCCGTAGCCGGGATTGGCGGCGGTGCTCTCACCGCGAATGAAGTCCGTGACGGCGTCAATCGTGCCCTTGTCCACGGTGATATCCAAGGCGAAAGCCCTCACCTTCTCGCCGTCGGTGGCATACTTGATCGCGGCGGTGGAACCGTCGGATTCAACAATGATGCGGACGACCGCCATCGCCGGAGTGGCCCAAAGAAGCGCTGCCAGGAACAAGCTGAGCTTCCTCATCATGTTACCTTCCTTTCTGTTTTCTCTTCATCTTCCCGCCAATAGTCGAATCCGTGTGCGATGATCCGACACGCACTGTCCGGAGACTCTGACGCCTTTCCTTCCTAAATTACCAAAAACGCGTGAGGAAATCAAGCCCAAAAGACAGGAATTGCCCAGCGGAGGAGAAAAGCGGCCCCCCCGCCGATTTCGCGGGCCTGCCCATGTACCAGGACGCGGTGGTATGATATCCTCTTGCCATGCGTAACTTCTTTACTGGGCGGCTGTTATTCGTGCGGGTCTGCCTGCTGGTCAGCGTGTTGCTGTTGCTGCTGGTCGGGCTCCTGACGATCTACGCCGTGGGCAATCCGCTCGACCCAAGCCCCGCCGTGGAAGTGGAAGAGGAAATCGTCGAACTGGCCGGCCTCTGGAAGAAGCAACTCGTCTTCATCGTCTTCGCCCTCTGTGGCTTCGTCGCGGCCAATGTAGTGGACTACCGGCGGCTTGGACGCGCCAGCTACGGAATCTATGCCATCGTCCTGGCGCTTCTGGCGTACCTCGTCGTCAGCCGGTACGTCGGCCGCCTCCCGTTCGCGGCGCCCAGTCACAACGCCCACCGCTGGATCGCATTTCACTCTTCGCTGCCGCGAATCCAGCCCTCGGAGTTCTGCAAGCTCGCCTACATCCTGGCGCTGGCGTGGTATCTGCGTTATCGGAGCAACTACCGCAACCTCAAGTCGCTCGTTGGCCCGTTCGCCCTGACCTTGCTGCCGATGGTGCTGATCCTGGTCGAGCCGGACCTGGGGACCACCCTGCTGATGATGCCGATCTTCTTCACGATGCTCTTCATCGCCGGGGCAAGGGTCAAGCATCTGCTGCTCATCATGTTGGCGGCGCTACTCATCAGTCCGATGATGTACCTTGAGTTGCGGGGATACCAGCGTCTGCGGATCAGCAGCGTCCTGCTGCAAAGCCCCTGGGTCCGGCACAAGGCCGAGCAAAGCCCGCGAATCGCCAAGCTTCTCGTCGACGACAAATTCACGGAACGCGCATGGCAGAACGACTGGGGCTACCACCTCATCCGCTCGAAATTCGCCGTTGCCTCCGGCGGGTTGACCGGCCTGGGGTTCGGACGCGGTCCGTTCATCAAGTATGGGTTCTTGTCGGAACGGCACAATGACTTCATCTTCGCGGTGGTCGCTCATCAATGGGGCTTCCTCGGGAGTCTCGCCTTTCTGGGGTTGTACGTCATCATGGTTCTGTGCGGACTGGAGATCGCAGCGAACAACATCGATCCGTTTGCCCGCCTGGTGGCCCTGGGAATCGTCGCGATGTTCGCGGTCCAGGTGCTCGTGAACGTGGGCATGACTCTGGGCATCATGCCCATCACCGGCCTGACGCTGCCGTTCGTCAGTTACGGCGGGTCCAGCCTGCTCGTCAACATGATGGCCATCGGCCTGCTGAACAACATCGGCCGCTGCCGCCCGTTCAGCGTCGCACCCAGGAAATAAGACGACACTCCGCCAGGAGTGTCACCGGAGTCGTGAGAGACACGCTTGATCAAAGGATTTCGACAGATCGCTGTTCTGACTGCCCTGAGCCGAATCCTCGGCATGTTGCGCGACATGGCCTTCGCCTATTTCCTCGGCGCCGGCGGCATGATGGATGCCTGGGCCATCGCGTTCAAGATCCCCAACTTGGCGCGACGGCTCTTCGGGGAAGGGGCGGCGGCCTCCTCGCTCATCCCGGTATACAGCGAGCAACTGCACCGTGATCCACACAAAGCAAAGGGACTTGCCTTGTCCGTCGTGACGGCGGTCTTCCTATTGCTCGCGGCGGTCACCGTGCTCAGCGAGGCCGGCCTCTGGTTGTACTATCATCTCGCGGCGACCCACAGCGGCGCGCAGCTCAAGCTCGCGTTGACCGGCGTAATGCTCCCCTACATGGTCCTGATCTGCGTCGTGGCGATCCTCGGAGGCATCCTGAACACGCATCGCCACTTCGCGGCGCCCGCGGCAGCCCCCCTCATGCTCAACGTGTTCCTGATCGCCGCATTGTGCATCTGCGGTTGGGGCCTGGGGCTCGGGCAGCGCGCCCAGGTGCTCGTCGCATCAGTAGCTGTAGTGCTCGCGGGACTGGCACAGTTGGCGATGCAGTTGCCGCCCTTGTCGAAACACGGCATCGCCCTGCGTCCGGCCTGGGACTTCCGGTCCGAACCCTTCCGGAGAGTCATCTTCCTGATGGGTCCCATGATCCTCGGATTGACCGCCACACAGATCAGCACGTTGATCAACGACTTCACAGCCCTGTGGCTTTCCGGCTCTGCCGAGAAGGGAGCCTCTTTCACCCTGCTCGGCCACGTCGTGCGATATCCGGTCTGGGAGGGGGCGGTGTCGCACCTGTTCTACGCCCAGCGGCTCTACCAACTCCCGCTGGGGGTGTTCGGCGTTTCTCTGGCCACGGCCATCTTCCCGCAGATGAGCATCGATGCAGCGAAGCGCGACTATGACGCTCTCCGCAAATCCGTCGCCGGGGGGCTGCGGGGCGCGGTCTTCATCGCACTGCCGGCCACCGTCGGTCTGTTGTTGGTCAGCCGGTCCCTTGTGACCGTGATTCTGGAACGGGGCGAATTCACCCCTGCCGACACGACGAAGACCGCGGTCACGCTGTCCTTCTACGTGCTCGGCCTCACGGGCTTCTTCGCTCAGCAGGTCCTGACGCGGGCCTTCTACGCCCTCCAGGAATCGAGGACGCCGGCCCGGACCGCCGTCATCGCGGTGTGCGCCAGCGTGGTCCTGAATCTGGTCCTGGTCTGGCCCCTCGGCAGCGGCGGTCTGGCGATGGCCACGAGTATCTGTTCCTATGCCCAGGTAGTCATGCTGACCCTCGCCCTGCGGCGGCGTCTCGGCGCGGGCGTGCTGGCCGGCATGGGACGGGCCCTGCGAGATACGGCCATCGCCACCCTCGCCATGGCGACAGCAGTCCTGGGGGTGGGGCGCCTCGTCGACCGGCCCGCCGGCCTCATCGGGCTTCTGCTCGCGGTCGCTGCCGGTACGGCGGCCTACCTGATCGCCGCGAGTGGGCTTCGCATCGAGATGCTCTCTCTGTTTCTGGGAAGAAAAGAGCGTGCCCCGAACCCATCTGCCGACGGGACCTTATAGGACCCAGCGGCGTCTAAATGCTTGTGCAGCATGCCTCTTGTGACGATAATGCCTAAAGCAGGCATGAACTCCACCCGACATATCCTGTGGCACGGCCATTTTCTGCGAGTTCAAGGAGAAACAGATGCTTTTGAGCAGGTCGATCGCGGTGTTTCTGGCGATAGTCCTGTTTGCTGCGCCGACGCAGTCACAAACACCGGCGCCCTCCGGTTCCGGCTTGGCCCTTTCCCCCCAGACGCCTCAATCATTATCGGCCCCCGCCGCAGCACAACGATTCCAGGAGATCGCGCGCGAACTGGCGTACTCCAAGACGCTTACCGGACCACAGGCCGAACAGGCGATGATTCTCCTGACCGCCGCGAGGAATCTGGACCGCACGGCCGCGGACATCGATCCCCTGCTCCTGAGACTGGCCGTTCACCACGGTGAGCAAGACTACTCCGATCAGATCGTCCTCTGGCTTCAGAACTACGTCAGCGGGTCGGCCGATCAGGCAGTCGTCCTGGACGCGATTCGCTATCTTCTGGACCGACAGACCACAATCGAGCAGCGAAAGACAATGCTGGAAACCCTGGCGAACCGAATCGGCAACAGGAACCCGGCAATCGATTCGGAAATGGCGACGCTCCTCGGTTCGCTCATGATCGAGACGGGCAACAAGGAAGCCGCCAAGTTCTACCTGTCTCAGGCATACGCAAACAACAGGTACAACCAGACCGCCTTCGCCAAACTGGCCGAGCTGGCGCCCAACGAGATCGGCCCGGCGGTCTACCTCGAGCATCTTCGCCTGGCGCTGCGGGAGAACCCGCTGAACCTCAACTCGGCGGCCTCCTTCGCCCAGTATGCAGAGCGGCTCCAGCTCTACGATCTCTCGGCCACCTCCTACCAGTATTGTGCAGAGTTGTTCCGATACCTGTACCCCTCGGAGCCGTTGCCGCCGCACATCTACCTGCCCTGGGCCATCAGTTGCTACAACAGCCGCCAGAGACAGCAGACCTGCACCCAGATCGCCCAGACCGTTCGCAGCACAGGCCAGTTCGATATCCTTCTGGAGGCGATTGCCGCCAAAGCGGCCGCGAAACTGGGCAAATCGGAGGAGGCTGCAAACCTCCTCCGCCAAGCGGAACAGAAGGCCGCAGAGATGCTCCCGGCCGGTACGGTCCAGCCGCAGCAACCCCAACCGGATGCATCAGCCGCCGTCAGGCAGATCAACGCCAAACAGGTCGCGTGGTTCTACTGCTTCGGCAGCCCGAACCCAACCTAGGCAATGATCTGGGCCAATGACGCCTATAACGCCGAGCCGAACTCGCCCTCGGCCGGGGCGCTGCTGGCCTATGCCTTGAGCATGACCAATCAACTGGAGTGGGCCAAGCCGCTGTTGACGTCGATGGAGCGCACCCAGATTGCGGATCTCGTGCAGGCGAAGGTCCAGTTGGCCGAGGAGAACAAGGCCGCTGCGATCCAGACCCTCAAGACCGCAATCGCCAAGGACCCCGGCTCGTTCGCCGCCGAAACAGGCAAGGCAATGCTGAAAGAACTGGGGACAGAGTACGTCTCTCCCGTAAACGGGGAGGCTCTGCTGACCTATCTGTCCCAGAATCTCGGCAAGGCGGTCGCCCCGCAGTTCCTCCCGCCGGACAGGATGATCGAGGTGCAGTTCAATATCCGAGGCACCGACTTCTCATACGGCAACGAACTGGAGGGCATCATCGGCATTGTCAACCGATGGACCGAGCCCCTTGTCATCACAGCCGACAGCATGTTCCAGGGCAATCTGCGCGTGAGTGCTCGGGTGAGCGGAGACATCAAAAAAGAGATCCCGGACCTCATGTCACGGACGGTCCGCACGGACCTGGTTGTGCCGCCAGGCAGGAGTGTCGTCCATTCGGTCCGGCTCTCCACCGGTGAGCTTCGCCAGGTGCTGGAAACCTATCCACAGGCATCTCTCGACATTGAGTTCACGCTGTACCTCGATCCGGTCGCCACGCCGAGTGGAACAGTCAGCAATCGCCTGGTCGATGTGAAGCCCGTCACGATCTCCATCAAGCGTCCCGCCATCGACATCACGAGAAGCTATGTGCGAGGCCGGTACAACACCGTCTCTTCGGGGCAGCAAGGCCAGCGAATCCAGACCGCCCGGCTCTTCACCGGACTGCTGAAGGAGCAGCAGGCGATGGCCAAACACGGCACGCTCTATGCCTATCGATACGAGGAATGGCTCCGCGACCTGCTGCGATCCTCCCTCGTGAGTCCATCGGGGCTACTGCTCAGTCCCGGTGCAGACGACTGGGTGGTGAAGGTCAATACGATGGCCAACATGCTCTCGCTGCCGCTCGACCAGGAACTCGCCACGGCGGTCGCCAAGAACCTCAATCACGCCTACTGGCCGGTGCGTCTGATGACGGTCTATCTCCTCGCCAACAGCTCGGGCGACAATCTCCAGCCGGTTCTGGACTGGGTCGCGAGGCAGGATGCAGATGAGCTGGTCCGAGGCATGGCCAGGTCGCTCCAGGCGGGCTCGGCCTCGGCCACTCCCGCGACCTCGCCGGCCGAAGAACTCGCAATCATCCGCCCGTAACCCCGCCGGTCCACCCCGCCCTCTGCAACCGGGCATTCCGATACCCCAGGCAAACCCGCTGGCGAGCAGATACGTACCACAGGCAGATCCACCCGATCCGCGGTGTAACACAAGCCGGCCGGGCGCATTTTTGGTGTCGGATGGAGAATTTGGGGTTGTATTTGGCCGCGATTTCGCTATCATCTCGTTTTTCTCGGTACAATGTTGTGGTCGTTCTTTGAAAGGGTTGCTGGATGCCGGCAGAAGTCAACAAGGATAAATGCACCGGGTGCGAGTCTTGTGTCAGCGAGTGCCCAAGCAGTGCGATCAGCATGGTCGGCGGCAAGGCACAGGTCAATGCGGACAACTGCGTCGATTGCGGCGTCTGCGTCGACACCTGCCCCGTAGGAGCCATAAGCCTGTAAGGATTCGCGATTTATGATTGACGATTTACGATTGGGTCGGCGAGTCGGCCGCAAGCGTCAAATCGTGAATCGAGAATCGTAAATAGCAGATTCCAAGCGTGGCCCCATCGTCTAGGTAGGTCTAGGACACCGGGTTTTCAACCCGGCGACAGGGGTTCAAATCCCCTTGGGGCTATTCGAATCGACAATCTTCAATTGACGATTTGCGATTGGGCGGGCTACAAGTCCCCGCGTGTATTCGCCAATCTGCGTTTTCGTGGCCTTCCGTGAGACCGGGCCTTCGTTCGGTTCATCATTGCCCGTCCCTCTCATATGCTTGTCTGAGGTGGCTCTCCAAGAGTTCCCAGAGGGTCTGGCGGTCACTCGCAGACTGTGCCGATTGCAGAGCCAGCAGAATGTCAGCCGCCGCGTCAAGCCACTCTGGACGGGATGCCGACTTGGGCCATCGAGAGGATGCGGGTTGCGTCGCGGTTCTTGCAGGTGGATGACCGGCCTCGGTTCTCTTCATTCGCTGCATTGTGTTACCCTTCTTCAATGGAAGACCAGTTTCAGTACTGGTAGGCATTGAAACTCTGAACATAGTTTATCCGAATTCTGTTCATAGATTCTCTGTAGGAGAGATACAAATGGTGTTCCGGTAAGACTTTAGGTGGGAGTGCTTCCTGCAGACAGGTCAGTGAACGGAATGAACAGAATCAGTTTTGTTCATTGTTCCGTGTTTGGCCGCAGGTAGCGGCGGCATTGGACTCTTGCGGCATCACCGGATTTGATGCCGTGGGTCTCAGCCGCTTGGTTCCAAGCCCCTTTGCTGCCGATGCCCTTCGCGAGCCATTCATCATATGTCTTCTGGACACGCCGACAGAATTCCACGTTGTATGTAGGCTTGCGTCCGCCTTTGCCCCCCATCTCGCCTGCTTGCCCCTGCCCACTCTGACGCCGTTCAGACTCCCCTGCCCCGATCTCCCGTTGCGCCAATTTGCGTTTGTCGTCGTCCTTCTCCTTGCCCGTCTGACTCCTCCCACAATCGTCCTGCGGCTGTCCAGTCATCGCGGTGCTGACATCCGGTGACGCGCACTCCTCCAACAACCCCCGCTCTTGAAGGTCCCGCTCGACATCCATCAGGTAGCTGTCAAGGATATCCGCATGGCCGAAGAACCCCGGCCAACTGACACCCGGCCAAGCAACCTTCATCCCCGTCGCAATCTCCCCGACGGTGTCCTCCCCGCCGATGAGTGTTGTGCACACAGTCACAAGGGCGTAGGCGGCAGGTTGTTCACGCGGCAAATCCAGGAGGCGGTATCCGCCACGAAATGGCCACGGATCATGTCGTTTGTCGTATTCTCCCTCCAATCGCCCGTCGTCGTACTCGTGCAGGGCCCTGAGGAAGCGTGCTATCTGTTCGTCCGAGTACTCGCGAACCTTGGCACAACAGCGTAGGTCATAGACCTTCCTCCCGATCTTCTCTATCGTGCGAGTCAGTTCGGCCGCCTGTTTGTAGAATCGCATTCTCCCTCGTTCCGTTCGGGCCTGCTCTGCTCGGCCCGAACCTTCTATGACCGCTCTCACGTCCCTCTTGTAGCTGTACCGGAACAGGTCACAAATCGCAGGCACGCTCAGGGAAGAAAGGTCGCTGTCTCGGTATCCGTACTCGTCAACCAACTTGAATCGACAAGGCCCCATCCAGAATGCGTTGTCGGGAATCCAGGGCTTCCCTATGCCCCAGGCAGTGCCAAACTCACACGCTATCGCTGTCACTTCGGAGGCTGTCAGTCTGTGGAGGATCTCGGGACAATTGCCGTAGGGGTATTTCTCCACGTAGCCGTCTGGCACTACCCATACCTTCATTTCAAGGCCCCCTGGCAAAGGATCTGCCTGTTCTGCCGCTGGCGGGCTGTTTGTGGTTGTTGGCTGGTCGGGCCCGGGCTTCGATGATCTCGCTTTGCGTTCTTTCTTTGCCCGGCGGCTCTCCCGTCCCCCCGTCTCAGTCGCCCCGCCGCCGTCATGCTCCCTTGGCTTCGTCTTGTCCTGCCCCGGCTCGGTCTGACCGCTGGCGTCCTTCGTTTGTCTGATTATGCCGTGCCTCAGAGCCCAGTTTTTCGCGGCATCGCGGACCTCGGACGAACAGGGGTACTTCTCCTTGCCCAACACAATGTCTGCAAACAGTTCGTCAGTCTCTCGACGCTCATCGCCCTCAGAGAGAATCTCCGCGATGTCGGGCCACGATGCCCCTTCGAAATCCTTCTCCGAGTATCCAAACTCAATCAGCGTTCGCCGCAGTTCAGCATATGCCGATGAGACAACCAAGTGTCCTTTGATGCCGTCTCGTGTCTTGTGGATGGGCCATTGTTTGAACCTTCGAAAGAACGACGCGGAGAGCAAGACCGCCGCGGCCAAGGATAAGGACCAGACATCGTCCTCGGGAGAATCGGCCTGAAAAGGACATCGCCGGGAGATAATGGGCGTCTCATAGTCACATTGCCGCAACGGCACTCGGACATCCCGTGACCACACCATCCCCACGCATTTCCCGTCCTTGTAGCGCATCACAGTACCGTCGGGAAGCCCCATGTCGCCCGTATCTATCAGCGGTGCCGCGCCGCCCTTCGGCTGCTCGCCAGCCGGCGCGGTGTTGCCGGGGCCGTTTGTGGCTGTTGGCTGCTCGGGCCTTGGCTTCGATGATCTCGCTCTGCGTACATTCTTCGCTGCCATGCCTGTCTTCCTTTGGGGCTGCCCCCTGCGAGAGATCAGGAGGCTGGAGCGCGCGGCGATTTCTTGGGGCGCCGTCGTACGAGCCTTCTTCGATAGGCTTTCTGCTGTTGTTCCAGGTGCTTGTAGAACGATGCGGCGTCCGGATACTGCTGCTCGATCTCTTTACGGATCGAACGTACCTCCTGAATGATCGGGTCTGTAGCCATATCACGTCTCCATTAGCTCCTCGGGCGTACAGATGATCGGCGAGGCAAAGCCCCGCCCCGCGTTCACGCGTTGCACAATGGATTTCACCCTGCCACCCGCAATGTGAGTACAGTTCCAAGTCACGAGATAGTCCATACCATACCAGACTGCCAACGCCAAATGGTAAGCATCGGCTCGCGCCTTCTCGGGAAGGTCGATTGCACCAAAGTACTGTTCCGCCAAGTCGCGGATTTCGGCCACCACTCCCAGCACCTCGAAGACGGCCACAGCTTTCATACGTCTCTTCGCAGCGTCCGGGTCACCTCTGGCGATCTCCTCCAGAACTACAGGCGAGACAAACGGCTCGAACGCGGGAAGAGCCTTTTCCCACCACTCCACTGTCAACTGCTGGTGGGCGGCGACGATCAAATCCCGACTCGCCTGTGCCGTCAGGTAGCTAATCACGGACGTTTCGATGTAGACAGAGGGCCTCATAACCATAGACTATCAGAGAACTTTGGAGGGAGCAATGCCAACCGGGGGCAACCATCCAAGGAAATCTGGGAAATCTCGGGACGCCATATAATGGCACTAAGTTAAGGGAATTATGGCTCAAAATGCGTTTTCTCCACCAACGACACCACCGAGATTTCCCATCAAACGAGGGTCTTGCTGCCACTCGAAAGCGGTCAATTATGCTTAACT
>JBDKRX010000170.1:0-15767 GCA_039683175.1 Phycisphaerales bacterium | reverse complement strand
TACAAAATGATTCGGCCGCTGCCTGGCAGGACGACAGCGTGGAGGTGTATTTCGACGGCTTCAACACCAAGTTGAGCACCGCGTTGTCCGGAGACGACCACCAGTACACGCTCGGGTGGACAGCGGACGACATCCAGGGAACCAACATCACAGGATATACCGACGGGATTGAGCAGGCTCAGGTAACCACCGCGACCGGCTGGCGGATCGAGATCAAGATGCCCTGGTTGTCGATCCAGGGCGTGGCGCCCCAGGCCGGCGACCTGATCGGTATCGATTGCTACTACAATGACGACGACGACGGCGGCGATACGCGTGAAGGCAAGATGCTCTCATTCTCCGCCGTGGAGGGCTGGAACGACGCCTCGCAGTGGGGCACGGCCATCCTGGCGGTCCCGCCGGTACCGGTAGATCCTGGCGCTGATGGCCTCGTGGCCTACTACGCCTTCGAGAACGACGTGAACGACAGCTCCGGCAACGGACTCAACGGCACGATCGTCGGCAACCTGACCTTTGGGGAAGGGCCGGCCGGCTACGGCGCCGCGATGATCTTCGCCAACGAAGCCTACGTTGACTGCGGCAGTGATCCCAACCTGGATATCACCGGCCCGATCGCCCTGTCCCTGTGGATCAGACCCGACGCCGAAGACCCGGAGGGCAAAGTCACAGAGACAGCCCCAATGGCCAAGGCGACGAGTACGGCGAATCCCAGTTGGAGCTGGCAGGTGCGGTATGGCTGGGGCAGCCCGCTGCCCTACATGGCGTTCACATTCAACACCTCCCCCAGGGCCTGGGTCTACGTCGGCCAGAAACTGACGCAAGGCGAGTGGTCGCACATCGCCTGCTCGGCGGATGGCCAGACGCTGAAATGCTACCTGGACGGCCAGGAAACCGATTCGACAGCCATGGGCGCAATCACGAGCAGCCCCACTTCTCTGCTTATCGGATCGGACGGCTGGGGGTCCGACTGGATCGGCGGCATCGATGAGGTCGCGGTCTACAACAGGGCTTTGTCCGCAGGGGAGATTCTCTACCTCGCCGGGTTCAGAGTTCCCGCGGTCGATGTGACCATGCCGGGCGATGCCGTGGTCGGCGTGCCCAATGACGGCGATTGGCCCGCTGCGGAGACGCCGGAATTGGCGTTCGACGACAACGTCAACACGAAGTTCCTGCACTTCAAAGGAGAGACGCAGCCCACCGGCGTCATCGTCACCCCGTCCGTCGGCAGCACCGTGGTCACCGGCCTGACGTTCACAACGGCCAATGACGCTCCCGAGCGGGATCCCGTCGCCTTCGAGTTCTACGGCTCGAATGACAGCGCCGACGGCCCGTGGACGCTGATCGCCGCCGACCTCATCCCCGAGTTCGCGGACGCCGAGGCCTGGCCGCGATTCACCACGTGTACGCCGATCGAGTTCGCCAACGAGACGGCCTACGCATACTACGAGGTGCTCGTCACGGCCGTGCGCGATCCGGCCAGCGCCAACAGCATGCAGGTTGCGGAGATCGAGCTCCTGAGTCTTCCGGAGTAATCTCCGAAGCGACAGTCAGACGGCGGAATCGATTAACGGGTCACACCTCAAGGGCTGTGGGTATCCCCCACAGCCCTTTTCCGTTGGCTTGCCTGTCAAATCGCCGTCGCTCAGGGGGCAGGGTCCATGCGATTTCCGGAAAGGTCCGAAAATGGCCGGCATAGAGATGTCTCCATTCCTCATATCAACTATGTAGCTCCGAGACAACCGGTTTTGGATTGACACGAGCGCGGGTTCTTTGGTACAATACACGGCTCAAGGCGAGGGACGCCCCGGTGCTTGCAGAGTCATGGTGGGAGGCAGTTCTCGTCCGTTGTTGTTATCCGTACTTCGAGTTGACGTAGACGACATTCTTTTTGCTGGAGGAGGTTTCATGAAGAAGACGATGCTGGCGTTGGCGCTGTTGGTGCTTGTGTCGGGTGCAGCCGCGAACGCGGCCACAACGACCTACTCGATTCTCAGTCTGGTCGGGAGTGACGGGGCCGCCGCGGATACCATCTTCTCCGAGAGTGGATTTGCCGGCCAACATCCCAGCCAATTCGATCCGTTCTTCATGTTCGAGGAAATGGATGGCTCGACCTGGTCCACGACGATGTTGCAGCAGGACATCTCGGCATTGAACGGATCGACGATCCTCAGCGCAACGCTGGACTACGTCCTCACCAGTGGAACCACTGACTCCGGGACGATTCGATTGACTTCGTTTACCACCGACGGGACGTTCGGCTACAGCTTCTTGGAAGCCCCCGATAACCTGGGGCAGATCACGGCGACCTCGTACGGGCTGACCAGCAACTCCATCGATGTCACGAGCCTGCTGGCGGATCGGGTGAACGCGGGCGCCGATTGGCTCGGCCTCCACATTCGCATGTTGACCGTCGGGCAGTACCACTGGACCCCGGTATCCGACAACGCCGATGCCGCCCAGGTCCGTCTGTGCGTGGAGTACACTGGCGGCACGCCCACGGTTCCGGTTCCCGGCGCGGCTGTGCTCGGCCTGCTCGGCACCGGCCTCGTCGGCTGGCTTCGGAGAGGCAAGACCCTGTAGACCCACTCCGAATCGGTTTCGCGATTTCACAAGGGCTGCGTCCTGCAACGGCGCAGCCCTTGTTCTTTCTCCACCTGCCTTGCGTGTGTTTCCGGTAGCCGGCGGGCGGCGATGGGATCGCCTCGTGATTGTCCATCGCCATTGAAATCGGGCGCGACACGCGGGTATCATGGGACATACGCCGTGCGGGGGGCACTGCGCCATGAGGTCGATGGGAGAATGCCTATGACTGGTTTGAGGTACGTCCTGGCGATGGGGATCGCCTTGTGGCTGTGGTCGGGATCTGTGTGGGGGCAGCGGGCCGGCGGGCCGGCGCCGGTTCCCCTGATGCTGGCGGAGAACGGGCGATCCGAGTTCAAGATCGTCCGGGCCGACGACGCCTCGGAGCGGACCCTCCTGGCAGCCCAGGAACTCCAGAGCTTCCTGAAGCAGGTCACATCCGTCGAACTCCCTGTCGTCTCCGACACGGAACCGATGGGCGAGTGCGAAATCATCCTCGGCGACAACGCTCATCTTCGCCAACTGCCCACGAAGATCGATTTCGACAGGCTCGGCCCGCAGGGGTTCACTATTCGCACCGTTGGCCGGCGTCTTGCCATCGCGGGTGGGGCCCAACTGGGCAACCTCTATGGCGTCTACACCTTCCTGGAGGGCTACGTCGGCTGCCGCTGGTACACCTCGACTGCGTCCCGTATTCCGTCCCGGCCCACCCTCGCGATCGGCCAGATCGACGACACCCAGGTCCCGGCCTTTGCCTGGCGGCGTACTTCCTATCGCGACATCGCTCCGCCGCAAGCCATGCCCATCGCGATGCGACTCAAGCTCAACGGAGGCGGCGACTGGGGCCTCTGGTGCCACAGCTTTTTCTCGCTCGTCCCGCCGGAGGAATACTTCGAGACGCACCCCGAGTATTTCTCCCTGGTCAACGGCAAGCGGGTCCCCGACAAGCAGCTTTGTCTCACGAACCCGGAGGTGATCCAACTGGTCATTCGGAGGCTGGGGGAGATGATTCGCGAGCAGCCCAACATGCCGTACTGGTCGATCAGCCAGATGGACTGGGCGGGGAACTGCGAGTGTCCCGGTTGCCGGGCTGCGGACGACCGAGAGGGGACGCCGATGGGGTCGCTGCTCGAATTCATCAACACCATCGCGGCCCGGTTCCCCGACAAGACCGTCACGACCCTCGCCTACCAGTACTCCCGCAAGCCCCCGCGCACACTCAAAGCGCTGCCCAACGTTGGCATTCAGCTCTGCACGCTCGAACTGAACCGCAGCGAATCGTTTGCGACCGACGCCCGGGCCGAGAGCGCCGCCTTCCGCAACGAGATCGGACGCTGGGCCGGCATCTCGCGGAACATCGTGATCTGGGACTACACGATCCAGTTTGCCAACCTGGTGAGTCCCTTCCCCAACCTGCGGGTCTTGAAGCCCAACTTGCAGCACCTGGCCTCGCACCGCGTCATGGGGATCTACTCGCAGGCCAACCGTGAGATCGGCGGCGAATTTGCCGAGCTGCGGGGGTATCTCCTCGCCAAGCTGATGTGGGACCCGAACGAGGACGTGGGCGTCCTGATGGACGACTTTCTGGACGGCTATTACGGTCCGGCGGGCCGGCCGATCCGGCGGTATATCGACCTGATGCACGATGCGCTCGAGCAATCCGGCGACGATCTGAAGATCTTCGGCGGGCCCAGAGACCACACCGGCGGTTACCTTTCCGCCGGCCTGATCGCCCAGTACGACCGGTTCTTCGACGAAGCGGAAGAGTTGGCGAAGGACGACTCCTCGCTCGCGTCGCGGGTGCAGGTGGCCCGGATGCCCCTCATGTATGCGAAACTGCGGCTGGACGCCGGCGACGTGGACAGCCGGCTCGGGGAGGCCGACCGCCTGTTCGCAATCGCCGGGCGTCAGGGGCTCGAAATGTTCAACGAATGGGATCTCACCACCGAGAAGTTCAAAAAGGAGACGTATGACAAGCTTCTCGCAGAGAAAGGGGGGGACTGAGCAACGGCCACCCGGGCAGCCCATCCTCCAGAGGCCGGCGTCGGAATTGCTATTGACCTTCGCCCGAAAAGTGATATAAATGATATAGACGGGTTTTCGGTTGGCATTCACATTTGGCCTTTGACACGAGAAGGGTTGGGTCTGCCGAGGAGCGGATATGGCCGAGAATGTCGCTACATATCGGGAAAAGCCCTCTGTACGTTTCGGCATCGCGCGCCGTTCCCATACGCTCCAAGGTTCGTTCTCGTAGGAAGGAGGTGGAGGCGAAGGTTAATGTAAAACCAACGGGTGGCACACACGAACCTAACCTTTGCACTCTAAACTTGCCTGAGTTGCTGACGTGACGTGCGTACGAAGCAGAACGATCCGTAAACTCTGTTAAGGACTGGAGAAATGAAAAGAACTCTGTTTTTCCTGATGGCCCTTGTGGGGGCCCTCGTGGGTGGGGCGCAGGCGCAGACCACCTACGTGCTGATGTCGGAAGATTTTGAAGGTTTGACGCTGGGCCCGAATGTGGATGAAGGAGTCGCCGGCGATGCGGTCTGGACGGACGTCCCGCCGGCCGGCTGGTTCAACGATGCCAGCGGGGTCCCGGGCATCGAAGATCCGGCCACAGATGGCGTGACCGAGTGGGCGGGATGGGGCTTCGCCAACAAAACCTGGTGGGCGACAACCGCCGGCGATCAGCGGCGTACGGAATTCACGTTGGGAGTGGGCACCGTCGCCATCGCCGACTGCGATGAGTGGGACGATGCAGGGCATCCAAAGGACTATCCTGCGAATACCTACGATGTCTGGCTCAGCACCGCTCCGATCGATCTGTCCTCCGCCGTGCCGGGCACGGTTCAGCTCAAGTTCGATTCGAGCTGGCGTCCAGAGTACGATGACGACTATCATCAGACCGCCAGTATCACGGTCTCCTTCGATGGCGGAGAGAAAATCGAGGTGCTTCGGTGGGAGTCCAATTCCGCCAGCCCGAACTTCCATGACGACGACTCCACCAACGAGACCATCGTCCTTGACATACCGAATCCTGCCGGCGCCGGGAGCATGGTGCTGACCTTCGGTCTGTTCGATGCCGGCAACGACTGGTGGTGGGCCATCGACAATATCGTCGTGACCGGGATCTGGAGCGGCGTTCGCGCCTCGAATCCTAGTCCCGACAACGGCGCCGAGGCCGTGACCGTCAAAACCACCTTGAGCTGGACGCCCGGCGAGTTCGTGGGCGGGTTGTCGCCCAAGCACAGAGTCCTGCTCAGCAATGACCTCGCCGCGGTCAGCGACGGCACGGCGGTCATCTCGACTCAGGACGCCAACAGCTATGACGCCACGGGACAGCTCGACTATGGCACGACATACTACTGGCGAGTCGATGAGGCCAACAACACCACCGGTTGGGACGAAGGCAGCGTCTGGAGCTTCACGACCGAGGCGTATTCTTACCCGATCACCAACCTGACAGCCGAAGCGTCCATTGAGCAGCCCACGTCGCCCGCGATTCGGACCATCGATGGTTCCGGGCTCAATGAGTTCGACGAGCACGACGTCCAGTTGAAGGACATGTGGGTCACGCCCGGCGGTCTGCCCGTCTGGATCCAGTACGCGTTCGACAGGGAATACATGCTGGACAAGATGCTGGTCTGGAACGCCAACTCGGAGCTCGAACCGTTCATGGGCTTCGGGGCCAAGACCGTTGTGGTCGAGTACTCCACCGACGGCCAGAACTGGACGGTTCTGGAGAACGTGCCTGCATTCGCACAGGGAACCGGCCAGGCCACCTATACGGCGAACAACATCATCGATTTCGGCGGCGTCACCGCCAAGTACGTCAAATTGACGGTCAACACGACGTACGGCGCCACGGGGATGGCCAGTCTCAGTGAGGTGCGGTTCTTCTACATCCCGGTGCAGGCCGGAGAACCCAAGCCGGCGGATGAGGCAACCGGAGTGAGCGTGGACGCCACGCTGACCTGGCGCGCCGGCCGTGAAGCGGTTTCGCACAAGGTCTACTTCAGCGCGGACGAACAGGCGGTCGCCGACGGCACGGCGCTGGTGGATACGACCGACGAGGTCGGCTACACGCCGGATGGGCTCGTCTTCGGAGATGTCTACTACTGGAAGGTCAACGAGGTCAACGAGGCCGCAGCGACCACCGAGTGGGCGGGCGACGTCTGGAGCTTTACCGCGCAGCAATTCGGCCCGATCGACGATTTCGAGAGCTACACGGACAACCTCGACGCCGAAGAGACCGTCTGGCATGCCTGGATCGACGGCTATGGCGACCAGAGCAGCGGCTCGCAGGTGGGTTACACCGACTCTCCGTTCTGTGAGAAGAACACGGTTCATGGCGGCAAGCAGGCCATGCCGTTCCAGTACAACAACGCGAACTTGCCGTACTATTCGGAAGCGGTGCGGACCTGGACTGCGGCCCAGGACTGGACCGCCAACGGCGCCGACACGTTCAAGATGTTCTTCTATGGAGCCGCCGCGAACGTCGCCGGGCCTCTGTATATCGGGGTCGAGGACAGCGCCGGCAAGAAGCTGCTCGTGACGAACTCGGATGCGAACGCCGTTCTGGCCACCTCGTGGCAGGAGTGGACGATTCCGTTCAGCACGTTCACCGATGCCGGCGTGAACGTGACGAAGGTCAAGAAGATGTATATCGGCGTCGGCAGCCGGACCAGTCCGACCGCCGGCGGCGCCGGCTTGGTCTTCATCGACGACATCAGTCGCGGAACTTCGGGCCAGTGATCCTGCCCCACAGGCGGCTTTGGCTGCCGAGGGAAGGATCAGGATGGAATGTCGATCGTGGCTTCGGTGATACGTCACCGAAGCCACGATTCGTTTGTGGGTTCCCTGAGCAGGATGTCCTTGCTCCGGAAGGGGGCCTTGCGATGGGCCCTGGATAGGGTGATCGCGGCAGAGTGGGCCATGCCCACCGTCTTTCTCAGCCTGTTGCGCCGGCCGGAAATGGCCCGGCTGCACTCGCGGTGATCCGCCGGTTGCCGTCGGTCCAGTGGTCGCGGTACCAGGTGGAGGCGGGGAACGTGTCGTTCAACTCGGCCATTCTGGCTTTCAGCATGTCCCGATACCTTTCCATGCGCGAGCGATGGGCCGGGTCGCCGGCGAGGTCCTTCCTCTGGAGTGGATCGGCGGCGTTGTCGAACAGGACCTCCTTGCGGGGCAGGTTCTTCGGACCGCCGCCCCGAAGGACGGCGTAGGTGAATCGCTTGTCGCGGAGGGCTCGCCATTCGTGTCCATCCTGCCAGATGGCACAGGCGCCGGTATTCATGAGAAGCGCTGCCTCGGGCTCGGGGCCGGAGCGGCCTCGGGCGAGGTGGCTCAGGTCCATGCCCTCCACGCCCTCGGGGATCTGTGAACCCAGGCCGGCCAGGCCCAGGAGCGTCGGCATGATGTCGGGGGTGTTCAGGCAGGCGTCGGAGATGGTCCCGGCAGGGATTCGGCCTGACCAGCGCAGGAGGAACGGGACACGGGCGGCCTCTTCGTAGAAGATGTTCTTCTTCATCCGGCCGTGCCCACCGAACATCTCGCCGTGGTCGGAACTGAAAACGATGAGCGTGTCGTCGGCGAGGCCGGCAGCATCCACCGCCTGGAGGATGCGGCCGATGTTCCAGTCGAGATTGGCGGTCATGGCGTAATAGTTGCGCATCCACTCATCGATTTCTCGGGGCCCCTTCTTGATGTTGGACCATTCGTCCCCGTACGGGTCCATTTCGTCGCTGTAGTTGGGTGGGAGTGGGAAGTCCACGTCCTTGAACAGGTCATGGTACTGTGCAGGGACATTGTCCCTGGCCCAGGGGTCGTGCGGCGTGCCGTACGAGACCATGAGGAAGAAGGGGGCTTCGCTGGATGCCTTCTTCGCGATGAAGTCCAGAGCCATATCGGTCTGGGCGTCGGGCTCGAAGACGCCGTCGCCATAGGAGATCTTCTCGACGGACTCGGTGTGGTAATAGCTGCCGTAATAGTCGTGGTGAAAGTTGTACGCGGCCCAGTAGCCGTCGAAGCCCAGGCGATGCGGGCCTCGCGGGACAAAGGAGTTCCTTGGCTCGACGTGGTTGCCCAGCTCATTGGCGTACAGGTGCCACTTGCCGATGTAGCCCGTTTCGTAGCCGGCGCCGGTCAGGACGTGGCCAAGACACGTCTGGTTGGGGTTCATCCGCAGTTCGTTGATGACCATGCCGGTGCTGGTGGTGTACTTGCCGGTAAAGAGCGAGGCGCGGTAGGCCGAGCAGACGGGCATGCTGGAGACCGCCTGGCGGAAGCTGACGCCTTCGCGGGCGAGCCGGTCGATGTTGGGGGTGCGGGCCTTGCGGTCGCCGGCATAACCACAGGACTGGTAGCGAAGCTGATCCGCGAGGAGGTAGAGGATGTTGGGTCGCCGCGACGGTCCTTTCCGCTCCGAAATGGATGTACAGCCCGACATGACGGCCAATCCGACGCCCAGCAGGCCGGATCGGGTCAGGAACTCTCTTCGATTCATACGCGTATGATACCTCCAAGACCATGATATCTCAAGGAAACAGGACCGCCTATGCTTGACAGACTCAGGGCCGATGGTGTTCCATAGAATCTATACGAGCCGCTGAGGTCTCTTTGAGAGACTGCGGATTGGGCCGCTGTGTGGAAGGAGATCACGATGAATCGCATTTCGAGACGAGAATTGATGGGTACGGCGTTGGGAGCGGCCGTCCTCGCCGGCGCACCGCAGGGCCGGGCGACGGACAATGCCTCGCCGAAGACGGGAACGAGGTACATCGCGGCCTACGATACCGAATCGTCGGCTTGTTTGCAGGCGTGCCGCAAGATCGTGGAGGTCCACAAGCGGCTTGAGATGCCCGCGACGTTCTTCGTCGTGGGCCGGATGCTCGAAGCGAACGCCGCCGAATACAAGGAACTTCTCGCCGATCCGCTCTTCGAGGTGGCCTCGCACACGTGGAGCCACAAGCTGCTCCGCGATAATGCGATGTGCGGCCGGGCCGTCTCGGCGGACGAGAAGCGGGAGGAGGTCTTCAAAGCCAAAGAGCTGATCGAACGCGTCTTCGAACGGCCCTGCATCGGGTTGCGGCCCGCCGTCGGTTTCGACAACGCCCTCAAAGGGGCAACCGACGTGCTGGAATTGGCGCAGGCGGCGGGTTTCAGGTACGTCAGCAGCCTGCTGTGGGGGCCCGATTGCTCCATGCCCTCGCTGATCGAGGAGCCATTCCACTATGGCGCTGACGGCTTCCCCGGCCTGTGGGAGTTGCCCGGCCACGGCTGGCATGAGAACCTGCTGAAGAACCACAACCGCTGGGGGGCCAAGCGACTGACCTTGTGGCCTTCCCCGATGCCCGAGGCCATCCCGGCGCAGTTCGTCAAGACGCCCGAGGACGAGTTCCAGATCAATCGGATCTTCCTCGAGAAGGCGAAGGAATTGGGCAAGCCCCACGTCTCGCTGATCTGGCATCCCTGGTCGCTTCAGTCCTTCGATCCGGACATGAAGATGCTCGAACTGACGTTTGCCCACGCTCGCAAGATCGGCCTGATCCCCAGTGCCTACCGCGACGTCTACACGCAGATGGCAGGGTAAGACGCCATCCTGGTAGGCGCAAGTCCTTGGTATCCAGATGCCTGCACACGCACCAGGCGGGTCGCAGACGCGTACGTTCATTGACATGCGTCGCGATTTCTGGTATAAAGAAAGTATGTTTTCGGCAAGCCCCAGGAGTCACCCCATTTCGGAGGCGGCCGCGGCGGCGTGCGCGGAACGAGGGGATCTTGCAGTTTGTGTGTTCATCGGGCGAACGTGAGGATTCAGGATCGATCTGTTGAGGAAAGGGTATGACCATGAGAAAGCACATCGCAGCGATGGTGTTCATCGTTCTGTTGGGTGGGGTGAGCAATGCGTGGGCGAGCGAGTTCGCAGAGGATTTCGAGTCCTATGTCGCCGGGACCGGCCTGCACGGGCAGGGTGGATGGAAGGGCTGGGACGACGCGGCGTCGGCCGACGCCCTGGTCTCCAACCTCTATGCCCGCAGCGGCAGGCAGTCCGTCGAGATCTCCGGGGCGTCCGATCTCGTACACGAGTTCAGCCTGTCCGGCGGCAAGTGGATTCTCACCGCCCACCAGTACGTTCCCTCCGATTCCAGGGGCATCAGTTATTTCATCCTGCTGAACACCTACAATGACGACGGGCCCTACGACTGGTCCATTCAGACGGAGTACGACCTGGAGACCGGCGCCATCAGGCCCTTTACCGGCGACACCGACAGCGGAGCGACGATCGTCTACGACCAGTGGGTCGAGATCCGGCTTGTCATCGATCTGACCGCGAACACGTTCGAGGAGTACTATGACAGCGTGAAGATCGCCGCCGGCGAGTGGGACGATAACACCAATGGCACGCTGGGGGCCATCGATCTGTATGCCAACGCGGCCTCGTCGGTCTACTATGACGACATCAAGATCGAAAGCCCAACGGTCACTGGCGGTTCGTGCTTCCCGCGTCCGGCCTACGACAGCGGCTGGATCACCACGCCGTTCGGCGACCCCAGCCGATTCTATGCGGTCACGCTGAGCCACTACCTCGGCGGCAACGCGGACAACTACGTGGTGGACCTCCAGCGGAAGGTTTCCGGCATCGCCGGGCCCAACCTGAGCAACCAGGGTCTCGCCTCCGAGTTCAACTACAGCTTCCTGACGGACAGGACTGTCACGCTCGCAGCGCCCTATAGCGCAGTCGATCTGGTGTCGAGCATTCGCATCCGGATCTGGACTTACGATTGCGACACGGACTCCGACGAGCCCGAGCCCAGGAGCGAGTAGTTCCCCGGCAGCATTCAACCAAGGCAACACATCCCAGGGGCGGCTAACCGCCCCTGGGTTCGCCTGCGCATGTGCCGCACAGAGCCAAGAACAGAGAGGCGAGCTCCCAGGAGTCCTGACCGGACGAATGTCGAAGAAACGTCGCAAGGGGCTATGCAAGGCGACCTGGACGCGATTAGAATGGGACGTGACAGGATTCATGGAACGGTCAGGTATCATGGACGGTACGAATCAAGCGACATTCGAGCTGGGCGCGGGGCAGAACGGACAGGCGGCCTTGATCCTTCGAGGCCGGCTGGATCGTGATACCACCGCCTCCATTTGGCGGCGGAGCACGCAGCGACTCCGCGAGATGAAGCCTGCGCGATTGGCCGTGCTGGCCCGCGAGGTGACGTACTGCGATGCGGCGGGGATCGCGATGCTCATGGAGTACAAGCAGATCCAGGAGCAGAACAAGGGCGGATTCGAGATCCGCGACCTGCGGCCGCAATTCGAGCAACTGATGGCTTTGCTCGAGACGGACCATCTGGTGACGCCGCCCGAGCGGCCGGGTGTCCTGACGGACGCCGTCCGCAATATCGGAAGGTGGGCCGCCGAGTTGGCCCGCGATTTCGCGGCCCAAGTGGATTTCACCGGCGAGATCTTCGTGAAGTTGCTCCACACCCTGCTGCATCCGGGCGTCCTGCGCGGGCGCGACACATTCCTGATGGCCGAAAAAGCGGGGGTCAACGCGGTCGGAATCACGGCCCTGCTGGGGTTCCTCATCGGTCTGATCCTGGCGTTTCAATCCGCGGCGGGCATGGAGAAGTTCGGCGCGGAGGTCTTCGTGGCGGACCTGGTGGCGATTGCCCTGTTTCGCGAACTGGGCCCGCTGATCACGGCGCTGGTTCTGGCCAGCCGGAGCGGATCAGCCTTCGCCGCCGAGCTGGGCACGATGAAAGTGAACGAAGAGATCGACGCCTTGGTCACCATGGGGTTGGACCCGGTGCAGTTCCTGGTCCTGCCGAGACTGATCGCCGCGGTGTGCATGTTGCCTCTGCTGACGATGTTCAACCTTCTCTTCGGCCTGATCGGCTGTGGCTTGGTGATGAGCACATGGGATATGCCCCTCCATGTGTTCATCGATCGGGTCCGCGAGGCGGTGACTCTGAGCGATTTCTTCGGCGGCATGGTCAAGACGTTCGTGTTCGGGACGCTGATCGCGGGTCTCGGCTGTCTGCGGGGCCTCCAAACGGGGACCGGACCCAGCGCCGTCGGCGATTCCGCCACCCGGGCAGTGGTCAGCGGGATCATCGCCATCGTGGTCGCCGATGGGGTGTTTGCGGTGGTGTACTACTTCTTGGGAATCTAAAATGGCAGGGGAACCGATCATCCGGGTGAGAAACCTGACGGCCGGCTACGGCAGCACGGTCATCCTCCAGGACATCAACTTCGACGTCCGGGCCGGGGAGGTCTTCACCATCCTGGGTGGCTCCGGGTCGGGCAAGAGCACGCTGCTCAAGCACATGATCGGGCTCAAGCAGCCGCTCGGTGGGAGCATCCTGATCGACGGAACCGATATCGTGACTGCCGAGGGTCCCGAGCAGCTCGACGTGCTCCGCAAGATCGGCGTGGCGTACCAGAGCGGCGCCCTGTTCGGATCGATGACGATTCTGTCGAACATCGCCCTGGCCCTGGAGGAATTCACGGACCTGCCCCGCGAGGCGGTCGAGGTGATCGCCCAGATGAAGCTCAAGGCGGTGGGGTTGCAGGCGGCGGCCTACAAGATGCCGGCCGAACTCAGCGGCGGGATGCGCAAGCGCGCCGCCATCGCTCGGGCGCTGGCCCTGGACCCGAAGATCCTGTTCCTCGACGAACCCTCGGCGGGTCTCGATCCGATCACCTCGGCCCAACTTGACGAGCTGATCCTCGAGCTGTCGCGAAGCCTGGGCGTGACGTTTGTGATCGTTACGCACGAGTTGCCGAGCATCTTCGCCGTGGCGGACCGGGCGATCATGGTGGACAAGGAGACCAGGACGATCATCGCCAACGGCCGGCCGCAGGAGCTTCGCGACCAGAGCGAGCATCCGATGGTCCGGCAGTTCTTCCGCCGCCGGGCCGAGAAAGGGAATGCGTAAAAGCGTGAAAGCGTAGAAGCGTATATGCGTGGAGGTGCAACGCTCCAACACTTGCACGCTTCCACGCATCTACGGGGTAGAGATTTGGATGGGTGTGTTTGGATGGATGCAAAACCGCACTATTTCAAGATCGGCATCTTCGTCCTGCTCGCGGCGGTCCTGATCATAGTGGCCGTCGTGATCTTCGGGGCCGGGTTGCTGGCACAGGATGAAATGCTCTTCGAGTCCTACTTCGCCGAGTCCATCACCGGTCTGAGCGTGGGATCGCCCATGGAGTTTCGGGGCGTGCGCATGGGGAAGGTCAAGGAGATCGGGTTCGTCGGCAATACGTATGAGCTGCCGACGCAGGACGGAGACATCTCGCCCTACGGGCTGTACGTCCGGGTTGTCATCGCCATGTCCCGGTCGAAGATGCCCGATTTCTCGATCGGGCAGGTTCAGGAAGTACTGGGGCAGATGGTCGAACGCGGGGCTCGGATGCGCATCACGTCGAACATCCTCACCGGCCAGGCCTTCCTCGAAATGAACTACTTCGATCCGAACCGGTTCCCCGTGGAGGAAGTGCCGTGGACGCCGAAGTATCTCCGGATCCCCTCGGCGCCCGGCGAGCTGACTACGATCAAGGATTCCATCGACAAGGTCCTCACGCAACTGCAGGCGATCGACGTCGAGGGTCTCGCCGGCTCGCTGGAGGACCTGTTCGCTACGTTGAACACCGCGATCACCGAGATCAACCTGTCCGCCATGAGCCTGGAGGTTCGCGCCGCGCTGCAGGTGGCCCGGCAGAAGATGGAGGCCCTGCACATGGAGCGGATCGACGCGTCGATCCAGGACGTGCTGGCATCGCTCAATCAGGCGGTGGCGGACGCGAACATCCCGCAGGTGAGCCGGCAGATGCGCGAGGTGCTGACCACGATCGATCGCAAACTGGCCGCCCTGGACGCCGCACAACTCAACGCGGACATCGAGCGACTGTTGAACACGTTGAGTCGGTCGGTGGCCGATGCGAATGTCCCGGCTCTGAGCGAGGAGGCCCTGAGCCTGCTCTCGGAGTTCCGCACGACGAACAAGCACCTGCAGAGTCTCTTGTCGCCGCGAGAAGGACTCGCCGACGAGACGAATGTGCCGGACGTGGTGGCCCGGCTCGGGCAAACCCTTTCTCAGGTGAACAATTTGCTGGCCGCCGAACGGCCCGAGGTCCAGATCATTCTGGCGGAGCTGCGAGAGACCATGGACAACCTCAACGACCTGATCCTGAACCTCCAGGAGCGTCCTTCGGAGCTTCTATTCAGCAACCCGCCCCATGAATCGGAGGTGTTGAAATGACCCGCAATCGAAGCATCACGGTGACACACAAGAGCGAGAAGCCGGAGCGTGGGAACATAGACTGCACCGTCCGAACTTCTCACTTTCTCGCCTTCTCAAGTTCCTGTCTTCTGGCGGTAGCCCTGATCGCGGGCGGATGCACCAACGGCTCCTCACGCAACGAACAGCACTTCATCCTCGAGGCCGTGCGGCAGGGCAGTCCGGTCCGGCCGGTCACCGACGGCTCGCTGGAAGTGCATCGATTCGGTGTCGACGCCGCTTTTGTGACCAAGAATCTGGTCTACCGGTTGGGTGAATTCAAATACGAGGCGGACTATTATCGCCAGTTCCTGATCTCCCCGGGGACCATGATTACGGAGAAGACGCGGGACTGGCTGGCCGATTCGGGACTGTTCAGCTCGGTGTTGCCGGTGGGCAGCCGCATTGTGCCCAACTATACGCTGGAAGGGAACGTCATCGCTCTCTATGGCGATTTCATGGACGAAGCGGCCCCCACGGCCGTGATGGAAATCCGTCTCTTCCTCCTGGAGAACACCGGTGGCCGGGAGAGGGTCATCTTTTCGAAAACCTACAGGACGGCGACCGCCGTGCCGAGCAGGGCCACCGACGACTTCATCGATGCGCTGAACCGAAGTCTCGTGGCGATCCTGACTTGCCTGGAAGCCGACTTCCCAAAGGCCCTTGCCGGAAAGACCGACAAACTGGCTGATTCTGCGGACCGCTGATGCGACAGACCGGGCGAATCTGGGAGAGAACAAGACGGGCCCACCCGATCGAGTGAGCCCGGTTCATGTATCCGCTGTTTCCGGCTTCGTCAGAAGGTCATGCCGATGCCGAGGATGTATTTGGTGACCGTGCTGCCCTGACCCGGTGCGGGGCTCTCTTCGTAGTTGAAGATGACCCGGAAGTTCGCGAACA
>JBDKRX010000169.1:0-7079 GCA_039683175.1 Phycisphaerales bacterium | reverse complement strand
TGGGCGTCGAGGCGCACCTCCGCGGGCTGCCCAGGAGCAAGGACTGCGTGCGGAGCGACGTGCAGTTGTTCAGCGAGTCCAACAGCCGGTACATCGTCGAGGTGGCGCCGAAGAATTTCGACGCTTTCGCAAAGAGGATGCTGAATCTGCCGTTCGGACAGCTTGGCACGGTGAGCGCGACGCCCAGCCTGGTCATCCGCGATGGGGACGGCCGGAACATCGTGGACTCGCAGATCGATCTGCTCAAGCAGGCGTGGCAGAGAACCTTCAGTTGGTAATTGATGCATAAGACGCAGGAATAGAAGATGGAACAAGTCCGAGCGATCGTTTTACGGGCGGCGGGAATCAACACCGACCTGGAAACTCAATATGCGTTGGAGCTGGCCGGGGCCGGCGCCGACCGGGTCCACATCAACCGGGTGATCGAGGACAAAAGTCTGCTCGATCAATATCACATCTTGATCTTCCCCGGCGGCTTCAGCTACGGCGACGACGTCGCCGCCGGCAAGATCATGGCCAACCAGGTCGTCCACCACCTCGCGGAGCCCGTCCAGAAGTTCATCGACGACGGCAAGCTCGTCCTGGGCATCTGCAACGGCTTCCAGGTGCTGGTCAAGGCAGGCATTCTGCCCGGCGGCAACGGCTTCCGGCAAGAGGATGTCACCATCACCTACAACGACAGCAACAAGTACGAGGATCGCTGGGTATACCTCGCGCCCCAGACGGACCGCTGCGTGTTCATCGAGCCGCAGAGGCGGATCTGCGTGCCCATCGCACACGGGGAAGGCAAGATCGTCACGAAGAACGACGAGGCCCTGCAAAGACTGCGGAATGAGGGCTATGTCGCCTACAAATACGTCGATGAGAACGGCGAGGAAGGCCCCTACCCGATCAATCCCAACGGCTCGATCGAATCCATCGCAGGATTGACGGACCGTACGGGCCGGGTCCTCGGACTCATGCCGCACCCGGAACGGTACGTGCGCCGGACCCAGCACCCCCACTGGTCGCGACTGGGCGAAGACCTCGATCCGGATGGCATCAAGATCTTCCGCAACGCCGTGAAGTACGTGAGGGAGAATCTGCTTCAGTCCTGCACGGCGTGACTTTCGCGGAGACCTTGCTACCCCGCTCTCACAACTGTCGGGCTACCTGTGGCGGACGATCTCTACCCCGACTGTGCGAGCGAATCGCAGCGCCGCTGGTTTCTCGATGACCACTCGGACGCACTCGACCCGTGTCTGTTTGAGGCACTCGTCAGCGATGCACTGCGCGAGGGCCTCGAGCAGACGGAAGTGGGAGTTCTCGGCTGCCTGAAGGATCTGCTTCTTCAGCGAGCTGTAGTCCACGCTGTCGGCCAAGTCGTCCGTCCGTCCGGCCCTGCGGAGATCGACGTCCAGCGTGATCTGGGCCAGGACCTCCTGTTTCTCCCGCCGCTCGTACTCCTCCACGCCGATGATGCAGCGGATCGCAAGATCGCGAATGAAGATGCGGTCGGAGGTCGGCTGCGCCCTATCCTCAGTCATACATGCGTCCCTTCATGTGGTATCCGCCGTCGATGTAGAGGATCTGCCCCGTGATGAAGCGGCTGCGAAGCAGAAACACCACGGCGTCGGTGATATCCTGCGGGCTTCCATGGCATTTCAATGGGTTGGTGTACGCCAGCTTTTCCAGGTAGCTTTCGTCCTGCCCGGCAGGCGGGAGGATCAGGCCCGGCGCAATCCCGTTCACCGTGATCTTCGGGGCCAGTTCCATCGCGAGCATCCGGGTCAGCATCGCAAGGATGCGTTTGCTGATGTGATAGGACACATGCTCTTTGTCGTATACCATCACTCGCGTATCGAGCAAATTGACGACGTGCCCCTGGCCGCCCTGCCTGGCCATCTGGCGGGCCAGCGTCAAAGGCGCCAGCGCATGAATGCGCAGATTCGCCAGGACCGAATCCTCGGTTGCGTCCCAGATCGTGTCGGGCTCGAAAACGGAGGCATTGTTGATCAGAATGTCGATCGCGCCGGCCTGAGCGACGGCATCCTCGAAGACTCTCGCCGCCTGATCCGCATCCGCCAGGTCGCCCTGAACCCGCCAGGCGCTGCCTCCTGACCGGTGGATCTCCTCGCACAGCGCAATCGCCTCGGGCTCAGAACGGTTGTGATGCACCACGACGTGGATTCCCTGCCCGGCCAGCGTCACAGCCATGGCCCGGCCCAACCGCCTGGCCGCCCCGGTGATGAGCGCCGTCCTGCCTGCGAGTGAGGTATCCGGGTCCTTCATGGATCGATCCTAATCGACGCCCGCCATCCAGTGGGCCGCAAACAATGCGAGATCGAGCGAGTCGATCTCCCCGGAGCCATCGAGATCCGCGCCCTGGCAGGAGTAGTTCAGAACGCTACAGTCGTCATGACGCCAGTTCGACGCGAACAAAACGAAATCGGCGAAACTCACGCCGTCAGGACATCGCAGGTCTCCAACGGGAAGCTGCCACAGGAAGATCGGATAGCTGATTCCATCGCACATCGCCCAGGTTGCGGCAAAGTCCCAGTTCGCATCCCAGTAGGTGGTGAAGGTCTTCATCTCGGCGGTCGTCTTGCCCGCGCCGCAAACGCTGGTCGTCTGTTTACTGGTCTCCACGTCCCAGAAAGAGGCGTAGTCCGAGGCCAAAGCCCTGCGATATCCCACCAGACCGCCTGCCGATTGCTCGGCGGTGACCGTCCCCATGGAGTAGGAGCGCCAGATGCCGCCCGCCACCAACTGACCCACGAGCCCCCCGACATAGAGCGAGCCCTTCACCGGGCCCGTCGCGTAGCACGACTCCACGATGCCGGCTTCCTTCAGCACGGAACCGAGCAGCCCTCCAACGCTCTCGCTGCCGACAACGGTCGCCTTCGAATAGGAGCGGCCGATGATTCCGCCGCCGACCTGGCCGATCAAGCCGCCGACGTACCGGACGCCGGTGACGCTGCCGCTGGACCGGGACGTGTAGACATTCCCATCGGCTGCGCCCGCAAGGGCTCCCACGCCTGTATTGCCGGATATGCTCGCGCCGGCCACTGTGCAACTGGTGATCCCGCCTCCACCCAGGTATCCGACAAGGGCCCCTGTGCCCATCCCGTTGCCGGCGACGGTCGCCCCGGCGATTCTCAGATTCGCGATCCCGCCCGTGACGTATTGGAACAAGCCGACGTACTGCGATTCCATGTCCTTGTAGTGAAAGCCCGAGATGGTTTTTCCGCCGCCTTCAAAGTACCCGTTGAACGGGCGATTGGCGGGAGACCCGAGGAGCACCCACGTGCCGATCATGTGGAGATTCGTCTCGTTGCAGTCGCTCAGATCGATGTCGGCGACCAGCTCGAAATGCTTGGTCCAATCGTCCGGGTTCTCGCCGATCATCGCGAACTCTTCGGCCGTGGAGATCAGAAATGGGTTCTGCTCCGTCCCGTCTCCTCCGCCGTACTGGGCCGCGGAGGCCGCAAGGGGCGTCCCTGCGAGGACACCCAGCAGGCCGACGAAGGTGCACACAAGTGCCCGACGATGCGGATCTATGGAGAGCATCATTTCATTCCTCCTTCAGGAAGAGCCACCGGGACCATCCCGGCAGGCATGGCCCGGGGTTCCCCGAGATCCACATGCCGAGAATGTTCTATCTCTTATCATAGCAAATTCTTCTATGTCATGTCCAGGATGTTATAATGGTCCCATGGATACCGAGCCTACCATCCCGGAGGACGGCATCTTTGCCGTTTACAAGGACGAAGGCAAGACCTCGCACGACGTGGTCGACGCCGTGCGGAGAGCCACAGGCGAGAAACGCGTGGGCCATGCCGGCACGTTGGATCCCTGCGCCAAGGGCGTGCTGGTGATTGGTGTGGGCCGGGCGGCCACGAAGCGGCTGGGGGCCGTGACCGGCACGGACAAGGAGTATGTCACCCGTATCCGACTCGGATGGCGGAGTACAACCGACGACCGCGAAGGCAAAAAGGAAGAGGTGGCTGTCTCTGCGATCCCAAGCGAAGACCGAATCCGGGGGGCCTTGGCGGGATTCGAAGGGACGATCGACCAACGACCGCCGGCGTTCTCGGCTGTCAAGGTCGGCGGTCGGGCGGCCTATAAGCTGGCCAGGGCCAAGAAACAGATCGATTTGTCCCCCAGACCGGTCGAGGCCAAGGTGGTGGAGCTGATTCGATACGAGTGGCCGTCCGTGGATGTGCGACTCGTGACCGGGTCGGGGTTCTACGTGCGGTCTTTCGCGAGAGACTTGGGCGAAACGCTCGGAGTGGGCGGATACGTGGAGCAGCTCGAACGAACTCGCGTGGGCGAGTTCACCAAGGAACGGTCCATATCGATGGCGGATATCAGAACGCTCTCCCATCGAACCGCGTAATAGCCCGGCGCGGTCCTCCGCGTCGCCCCCCGCTTTGCCTATCGGCTCTTGTCGAAGCCATAGGTCCCCCCCTTCGGCAAAGATGCATCCGCCCTCGTCCGCCCGCCCCACTGCCCACCGGGGCGAACATTGACGGGGTCCGGCGGCGTGTCTTTCAGGACGATTTCCAGCCGGTCGCGGCCGGCAGAGATGTCCATGCGGACGCCATGATAGAGCAGGTTGCTGACGGCAATCCTGGGGCAATTCGCCGGCAGCCGCGGCGTAATGCTCAGAACGCCGTTCGGCTCTGCCTCAAGACCCAGGAGACCGTAGATGACAATGGAGGGGACCAGACTGCTCTCATAGAATTCGAAATCGATGCCGAGCCCCCCCGCCGTGCCGCCGCCCTGGAGCGTGGTGCCTCGCTTGCCGCCTTCGTAGTACTTGCGGTAGCCGCCTTCCGCATGGACCTCTTTTTCCCAGGCGAGAATCTCCATGAGCCGCTGCCAGCAATCGTCGGGTCCGAGGATCTGCAAGCGAGCCCACAGGTCGTAGAAGCTGAATCCGAGAACCGCGCCGCCATCCTGGACCTGGCCCCCCCAGGGGATCGATTCCGGTCCATGCCATCCCTGGCCGTACCAGTCGATGTTGCGAAGCGTCGTCGCCCGCGGGCCGAAACGCCAGTGGTAGATGTCTGTACCCTGGGAGGTGTCGCCCGTCACGATCCGCCTGCCTTCGATCCAGTCCATGATGGACCGCGCGTGCGTCTCATTCGCCAGGCCATACCAGATCGCATCGAGATTCAGGAACGTGTAGCCGTAGTCGTATCGGCGGCCTTCTTTGTCGATGCTGGCGATGAACCGACCTGTATCGCTGTTCCAGAAGAGCGTATTGGCCGTACGCTTCACCTCTTCCGCGTGGTCGTGAAGCCACTTCGGATCCATCTGCAGCGCCCCGAGAGGCACGCCCCACCCTGGGTTATCGTCAATCGCCTGCTCGATCTCGGCCATCGCAACAGTGGCGGCGTAGTACTGGTTTGTCGCGTACAGATCGTCCCAGCCGAAGGGCATCAGGTCCCAGTAGTTGTTCCCGATGCCGTGTCCACCCAGGACCGTCGCCTTGCCGGTGGCGTCCCGGACGAAGCCGGGCAGCCCATCGTGGCCGGGCCAGGGATTCCGGATGTGCTTGTATTCCAGACCGCCCATCACGGTCTGCTGGTAGCGCAGGGCCAGGCGCATGCGGTTGATCTGACGCCGGAGGAAGTCCAGATCGCCGGTCCAGTTGAAGTACCGGGCGCTGGCCAGGATGAAGATCGGATTGTTGATCGTGTGACGCGTGTCGTAGGCTGTGAAGAAGGAATCGATCTCGAACCGCCCCTGCGACTCGCCCGGCGCCAGGCAGATCCGAATCTGCTCGATCCTGCCTGTCCACTTGGGATGGCGGTACATCGCCATGATGGAGTGATAGCAGTCGCCGGACAGCGGGGTCTTCTCCAGGGCGAAATAGACCCGACGGTCCGAACCGAATTGGGTCTCGCCCTCGCACAACCACTCCACATAGGGCAGTGCGTGGCCCAGCGGCTCACCGGTGCGCGTCCACCGCAGTTGCAGATACGGGGCATTGAATGCATCCAGAGCATACCCGTTCGGCGTGATGATTGTCGGTGACGCGCCCTGTGCTTCGAGACACCAGCGATTGCCCTTAATGCCCAGGGAACGGGCGTTGTGCAGTTCCCAGAGCGAGGCCGCCTTTTCGCCGACGTACTCGTCCCGACCCCAGTGTCTCAGGCCGTCGCCCACCCAGCCTGGGACCTTGTCCAGCGGCTGGAAGTGCCAGCCAAACGTCTTGCCTTTCACACGGTCGGGGTGATTGTCCGATTGCGTCCATAGCGGAAACGGCCAGCCGTGATCGTGGGCGTGGGAAAAGTGCTGATGGGTCTGGACATATCCCTCGTCATCCATCTGCATCCCGAGCAACATGGAGCGATGGATCTCCTGGATCGTCTTGTCAGAGCCTCGCGGGCAGGCATTGCCCAGCCAGATGTCGGAGATTGACAGGTACTCTTGGTTGAAGAGCGTCAGACTGTTGCCGAGACGGTGATAGAAGTGATACCACAGGTAATGCGTGAGCAGGTCCGCCTGCTCGGCATGGCCATCGAATGTGAAATGGGGGAAGTCCGCCGGGACATCCTTCATCAGATCGCCCACCCCGTCCACCTGAGCCGATCCACCTCGATCCGCGGAGAACACCAGCCCGGTCGCCACCAATAGAATGCAGAACGCGTTCGTGATTCTCATAATCAGCACCTCAGATTCCTATGTCATCCCGCTGGAGTCTCGGAGATCGGCGCCACCGGGTGGCATCGGGCCGATTCAGGATGTTGCCGCAACACCCAGAAGGAGAGCACGCCCGACAGAAGATAGCCGGCCGGAGTGAGTTTCAGAATCGGCCCCGTCCCCACGTAGTCGGCCACCGCGGCCAAGGCCAGAAAGGCAATCATGGAGATTCCCCACGTGCCGCCCACAATCATCGCCATGCGGTGGCCGAGGTTGGAGCCTCGTGCCTCCCGGGCCAGGGTGATCGTCAGAATATACGCGGACATCGAGGAGAAGCCCACGCCAAACAGCAGCCATGCAGCCGCACGATGCGGAGCGAATACCATGTACAGCGTCATGAAGGGAAACGACAGCAGGAACGCCCAGGCGGAACACGTCAGGTCGCC
>JBDKRX010000168.1:0-38867 GCA_039683175.1 Phycisphaerales bacterium | reverse complement strand
AGACGTGCTTGCCCCGCTTGATGGCTGCCATCGCAATGACGGCGTGCAGATGGTCCGGCACAGCAATCACCACCGCGTCGATGTCCTTCTGCTCGTCGAGCATCTTGCGGAAGTCGGTCCACTTCTTCGCGTCCGGGTACTTCTTGAAGACCCTGCCCGCATACTTCTCATCGACATCGCACAACGCGACGATGTTCTCGCTACGGCACTCATCAAGGTCCCCTTCGCCCCGGCCGCCCAGGCCAATGCCGGCGATGTTGAGCTTCTCGCTCGGCGGCACGTTCCGCGCGCCACCCAGGACGTGCCGCGGTACGACGGTGAACGCCGCCACAGCCGCCGTACTACCCATGAACGTCCGCCGCGACAATCGGCCTTTTCTTTCGGTGTTCTCAGCTTTCATCTGTGCACCTCAAGATGACAAAGGAAATCGTGCCTCTACCAATCATCAATCAACAATCATCCATCATCAATGTCAGAGGCTCCATCCGTCCCGGTACTGCCGATGCAGGTACTGGTTGGCTTCAGGCAGATTCGTGATCCGCATGTTCGGCCCGTCGTAGGACAGGCGAAGCCCCTTCTGTTGGCCGGTCAGGCTCATCCGCACCGCGATATTGCCAAGCAGAATCATCTCGGTCAGCGGGCCGGCGTAGTCGAAATTCGAGCCGGCGGGCTTGCCGCCTTTGCAGGCCTCGATCCACTCCTTGTGATGTCCGACCGAACGCGGAATGCTCGGCTCGGGCCGCTTGTAGTCCTTCATCCGCGATTCCGGGATCAGTCGCGGACTGCTGCCATAGCTGCCGCAGATCAGCTTGCCCTTGTCGCCGACGAAGATCACGCCGCCCAGCTTGTCGCCAAGTTGTCGGCCGTCCTCCAACTCAGGGGGCCTTCGCGGCATGAGGCCGCCGTCGTACCACGTCAGCTCGACAGGCGGCAAGTTATCTCGCTGCGGGAACTCATACCGCACGATCGACGCCTGCGGATAGCTCTCGGTGTTGAACGGTTTGTCCCAGGTGACGGTGGGCACAAAGATCGAGCAACTGGCCTCCACGCTCGTCGGCGTCCCGAGTTTCAGCGCCCAGAACACCGGGTCGAGATTATGGCAACCCATGTCGCCCAGCCCGCCTGTGCCGAAATCCCACCAGCCGCGCCACAGCGTGGGCGCATAGACGGGATGATAGGGCCGATACGGCGCGGGGCCCAGCCAGAGGTCCCAATCCAGTGTCTCGGGCACAGGCGGCGTCTCCTTCGGACGCTCCAATCCCTGCGGCCACACTGCGTGCGTCGTCCACGCATGAACCTCTCGCACCTCGCCGATTGCGCCGTCCCGGATCCATTCGCAGATCAGGCGAATCCCTTCGCCGGAATGGCCCTGGTTGCCCATCTGCGTTGCGACCCTGGCCTCGCGGGCGGCTTTCGCCAACTCGCGAGCCTCGTGCATGGAATACGTCAAGGGCTTTTCGCAGTAGACGTGCTTGCCCATCTTGATGGCCATCATGGACGCGACGGCGTGCGTATGATCCGGCGTCGCCACCACGACGGCGTCGATGCTCTTGTCCTCTCTCTCCAGCATCGCCCGAAAGTCAGTGTATTGTCTGGCGTTCGGATGCCGCTTGAAAGTCTCCGCGGCCTGCCTGCGATCGACGTCGCACAAGGCCACGATATTCTCGCTGCTGACGTTGGCGATATCTCCGGCGCCCTGCCCGCCGACGCCGATGCCGGCGATGTTCAGTTTCTCGCTTGGAGCAACATGGCCCGAGCCGCCCAGGACATGCCGCGGAACCAGCGTGAACACCGCCACGCCGGCCGCACCGTTGAGAAACTGTCGCCTATTCATCTGTTTCTTTCCTTTCGCGTGGACGGCGCAGTGGGACGTGCCTTGTCCCACCGCTTCCACCTCACGACACAAGATCGAAGCCCGCGCGATAGAACTTCGTGATGTAGTTGTCCGCTTCGGGACAATTCGGCGAGCGCATCGCCGCGGCATCCCACTCGACGCGTTTCTGCAAACGCACGGCCAGGTTGCCCACGAGCAGGGCCTCGACAAATGGTCCGGCATACCAGAAGCCGCTCTTGGCATCCTCGGGCTTGCCCGCCTTGCAGGCCGCAATCCATTCCTCGTAGTGGCCGGGCGATCGCGGGAGCTTCTCCGGGGGTTTGCCGTACTCCTTCTGTCGCGATTCCGGGATCAGGCGCGGTGCGCCGGCATGGCTGCCACCCAGGAGCTTCCCCTTATCGCCGACGAAGAGAATCCCGTTGTCGCCGAGCCGGCGGCCTTCCAACTCAGCCGGAACATCAGGCAGCTTGGCGCCGTCATACCAGGTCATCTTGATCGCGGGCCGGTCGCCCTTGGCCGGGAAATCGAACCTGATGATGTTCCAGACAGGCAGGGTCTCATCGTTGACCGGGCTGGTCTCGGCTTCGACCGCCGTCGGGGCGCCGAGGTCCAGGGCGAAGAACGCCGGGTCCGCGTTGTGTACTGCCATGTCGCCGATCGCGCCGCAACCGAAATCCCACCAGCCCCGCCAGTTGGACGGACAGTACGTCGCCTCGCCCCCCCGGCCGTCGGGAAATTTGGCATAGGGCCGCCATCGGGCGGGACCGAGCCACAGGTCCCAGTCGAGCCCTTCGGGGACCGGGAGGCTATCTTTGGGTCGCTCGATGCCCTGCGGCCACCAGGGACGCTCCGGCGTGCCGGCGCGGTCGGTCCAGACATGGACCTCGCGAACCGTGCCAATCGCACCGTCGCGGATGAACTCCCAGTACAGGCGCAGGCCTTCGCCCGCGTGGCCCTGGTTGCCCATCTGTGTGACGATGCCCGTCTCCTTGGCGACCTGGGTCATGCGACGGGCCTCGTAGACTGTGTGGGCCATGGGCTTCTCGCAGTAGACGTGCTTGCCCATCCTCATGGCCATGATGGCGGCCGGCGCGTGGATATGGTCCGGGGCGCCGATCACCACGGCATCGATGTTCTTTCGCTCTTTTTCGAGCATCACGCGGAAGTCACGATAGACCTTCGCGTTGGGATACTTCTTGATAGTCCCTGCGGCGCTTCGGAGGTCCGCATCGCACAACGCCACGATGTTCTGACTGGAAACCCCCTCGATATCCGCAGCGCCACGGCCTCCGACTCCGATGCCGGCGATGTTGAGTTTGTTGTTGGCCGAGTTCTGGCCGGCCGCACCCAGAACGTGCCTGGGCACAAAGTGGAACGCCGCCACAGCCGCCGCGGCGCCGACAAACTCCCGCCGGGACAGGCCCAAATCGTTCGATCTCTTCTCCTGTGGATTCGTCATGCCCCACCTGCCTCTCGTGTTGCGGCTTGTCATCAGGAAGAAAGCCGTTCCGCCATGTTCTCGCATGGCGGAACGGCATCGAAACGCTGTCCGTCACATCTCCAGCGACCAGCCTTTGCGATAGTGCATTTGCACGTAGTCGTTGGCCTTCTCGTCGTTGGTGACGCGCATGGCCTCGCCATCCCAGAGGAGCTTCTTGCCGACGTTCTCGGGTCGAATGGCGAGGTTGCCCATCGTGACCATCTCCGTGAACGGCCCGGCATAGTCGAAGTGCGACGTAGCCTGGCCGCCCGTGCGGATGGCTTCGAGCCAGTTGCCCTCGTGGCTCGTCGTGATCCGCTTGAGCGTCTGCGGGGGTCTGTTCTTCATGAACTCCCGATGTCGCTCGTAAGGCAGTAATTGCGGGCCGCCGCCGTACTCGCCACACCGCAGCACACCCTTGCTGCCAATGAACAGGACATTGCTGGATTCCTGATCCAGCGGCCGGCCGACCTCCAGCAGGTCCGGACGCTGAGGCTTGAGCCCGCCGTCGTACCAGTGGACCTTCACCGCCGGCATGCCCTCGCGGGCCGGATACTCATAGTGAACCATCGACGCCAGCGGGAACGTCTCATCGTTCACCGGTGTGCAACTCGCCTCGACGCTGACCGGGTACTTCAGTTTCAAAGCCCAGAACACCGGGTCCAGCACGTGGCAAGCCATGTCCGCCAGGGCGCCGCCGCCAAAATCCCACCAGCCTCGCCAGGCAAATGGGAGATAGCACTTGTTGTACGGGCGCTCCGGAGCCGGTCCCAACCAGAGGTTCCAGTCGAGCGTGCTGGGGATCTCGTGGACTTCCTTGGGCCGATCGATGCCCTGTGCCCAGACGGGACGGTTCGTCCAGGCATGAACCTCTTTCACCTCGCCGATCACGCCGGCCCAGATCCACTCGCAGATGTCGCGGACGCCGTCGCCCGAATGACCCTGATTGCCCATCTGGGTGACGACCTTGTACTTGCGGGCGATCTCCGTCATCGCGCGGGCCTCCGACACCAGACGGGTCAGCGGCTTCTGGCAGTAGACGTGCTTGCCGCGTTTCATGGCCGCGGTCGAAGCGATGGCGTGCATGTGGTCCGGCGTCGCCACAATCACCGCATCGATGTTCTTGTTCTCCTTGTCGAGCATCTCGACGAAGCTCTTGTACTTCCTGGCATTGGGATACTTCTCGAACTGCCCCGCCGCCTTCGCCCAATCCACGTCACACAGGGCCACGATGTTCGCCCCGGCATCGGCACAAGAGTTCGTGTTGCCTGCGCCCATGCCGCCGGCGCCGATGGCGGCGACGTTCACCTTGTCGCTCGGAGCCGTGTTGCCGGCGCCGCCCAGGACGTTCCGGGGCACAACCGTGAATGCCGCCACGGTCGCCGCCGCCCCAACAAACTGCCGGCGAGACAAGCCGGAATTGCGTTTACCCTTCATGGAATCACCTGACTCTTTCATAGAACACACCTTTGTAGAAGACTCTGCGTGTTGTGATTCACTCAGACTTTCATCTCCATCGGACCCCAGCCGTCGCGAGGCTCGCGCCAGGCCAGTTCGTTGATCTTCGGGTCGCTGGTAATCTTGCCCGTTTCGTCCAGTTCGAGCTTCTTGCCAGCGCGGGCGCAGAGGTTGCCAAGCTGGATGTTGGCGGCCATCGGACCCGAGTAGCTCCAGTTGGACTGGCTGAACTCCCGAGGCTTCTCGCCCCGACAGGCCATGAAGAATTCTTCATGATGGCCGGGGGAACGCTCGAGCAGTTGCGGCGGCTTGCCGAAGTCCTTGCGTCTGGCCTCGGGGATGATCAGCGGGGTTTCCCAATAATCGCCGATGACCAGCATCTTGCCCTTGGTGCCGATGATCAGGTTGCCGGTTCTCGGCAGCGAGCGGCCGTCGCACTCGAGTTCTTCCGGAGTATCCGGCATCAACGGCTTGTTGTTTCCATCATTGCCCTCGTACCAGAAGGTCTTGAACCCGGGCCGACCGTCTTTGGCGCGGTACGTACTCTTGACCACCATGCCGGCCGGCCACTGATCCTTGACGGGCCCGGTCATGATGAACGGCTCGGCCGTGGCGGCATAGCCCGGATTCATGATCGAGTAGATCCCATCCGTCGTATGGCAGGCCATATCGCCCAGGGCACCGGAGCCGAAATCAACCACACCCCGCCAGTTGAACGCATGGTAGGGACCGTTGCCCTTACCGTCCTTGGGGCCCACGTAGGGACGCATCGGAGCCGCGCCGATCCAAGCTTCCCAATCCAGGGTCTCGGGGACCGGATCCGATCCTTCCGGTCGGTCGCCGCCCTGCGGCCAGATGGGACGATTCGTCCACGTGTGGAATTCCTTGATGTCGCCGACAGCGCCGGCTTTGACGTACTCGTAGGCAAGCCGCCATCCGTTTCCGGCGTGGCCCTGGTTGCCCTGCTGCGTGACGACCTTGGGATTCTTGGCGTAGGCGGCTGTCAGCAGTTGGGCCTCGCGAACCGACCAGGTCAGCGGCTTCTCGGTGTAGCAGTGAATGCCCATCGAGACAGCGGTCATCGACGGCGCGAAATGGGTGTGATCCGGAGTGGCCACGAAGATCACATCCAGTTCCTTGCCGTGCTTCTCGAAGACCTTCCGCCAATCCGTATACCCGGCCGCCTGCTCCCAGCCCTGTTTGCCGTGAACACCGTCCCACCGGGTCTTATCGACCTCGGCGAAAGCGATGCACTGAAGGCCTGCCTTATGGGATTGCCCCGTGTGGCTCCCCGCCTGTCCGCCTGCCCCGATGAATCCTACCTGGAGTTTCTCGTTGAGTCCCTGGGCCCGGATAACCTTCGGGAAGCTGACCGCGCTGACGGCTCCGACGGCGGCAGCGCTCTGGATGAATTGACGACGCGTGATGTTCGACATGAGTATGGCTCCTTAACTCTTGTGAATGATAGTGTCTTTCTACAAGGACCAGCCTTCGCGAAACTGCGGCTTGACGAAGGCATTGGCCGCTTCGTCGTTGGTCATCCGCATGTTCTCGCCGTCCCATTCCAGCACCTTGTCGGGATTCAGAACCGCCAGGTTGCCCATGACGACCGTCTCGGTGAACGGGCCGGAGTAATCGAAATTGGAGCTGGCGGCCGGTCCGCCTTTGCACGCGTTGATCCAGTCCTTCTCGTGACCGCCCACACCGCCCGGAACCCGGCGCAGGGTCTTCGCCGGCCTCTTGTAGGCCTTCATCTTGGTCTCGGGGAAGATACGCGGATTTTCGCTGTACGTGTCGCAGATCAGCTTGCCCTTGTCCCCGACGAAGACTGTGCCGCTCTCCGGCATGTTCCGGCCCTTTTCCAGATCGTCGGGCCGCGCCGGCAGGATCCCGCCGTCGTACCAGTGCAGCTTCACCGGCGGCATGCTCCCGCGAGCGGGGAACTGATAGTGCACCACCTCGGCCGAGGGGTACGTCTCCTTGTTCTCAAATCGCGTCCACATCTGCTTGACTTCCCAGGAGTGGCTCGCCTGGACGCTCACGGGGTATTTCAGCTTCAATGCCGAGAACGCCGCGTCCATCACGTGGCATCCCATGTCGCCCAGAGCGCCGGCGCCAAAGTCGATCCATGCACGCCAGTTGAACGGCAGGTACGCCGGATTGTACGGCCGCATCGGCGACGGGCCCACCCAGAGATCCCAGTCCAACCCTTCCGGCACCGGGGGCGTGCCCTCGGGCCGGCCGATCCCCTGCGGCCACACCGGACGATTCGTCCAGCAGTGTACCTCGCGGACGTCGCCGATCGCGCCGTCCTGGATCCATTCGCAAACCAGGCGGAGTTCCTCGCTGGAATGGCCCTGGTTGCCCATCTGGGTCTGTACCTTGTACTTCCGTGCCGCCTCAGTCAGCATGCGGGCCTCCCACACGGTCCGCGTCAACGGCTTCTGGACGTAGACGTGCTTGCCCCGCTGCATGGCGGCCATCGCAACCACCGCGTGCAAATGGTCCGGCGTGGCAACGACCACCGCGTCGATGTCCTTCTGCTCATCGAGCATCTTGCGGAAATCCGTCCACGTGCGAGCGTTGGGGTACTTCTTGAAGACACCGGCGGCATACTTGGCGTCCACGTCGCACAGCGCCACGATGTTTTCCTCGGCGCAGGCGGCGACGTTGTTCTGTCCCATGCCCCCGACGCCGACGCCGGCGATGTTCAGCTTTCCGCTTGGGGGCGTATTGCCCGCGCCGCCCAGGACGTGCCGAGGCACGACGGTGAACGCGGCGACCGCAGCAGCGGCGCCTACGAAATCACGACGGGAGAGCTTCCCATCCTGACCTTGTCTTTCTGTCTTCTTTTCCATTGTCGATTGGTCCTCAAAAAGAAACGTTGGTTCAACCTGCCGTCTCTGTGGTGAAACCTCACTTCGTCTCCACGAGCCAGATGTTGCGGAACTGCACGGGATTGCCATGATCCTGCAGGTAAATGCCGCCCGGCTCGGAGACGTTGTCGTCCATCGCACCGCCGGTCGGACCCGGGAGCTTGCGACGGTCATGGATCGTCACGCCGTTATGAACCACCGTGACGACCGCATCCTCTGTCTTGTTGCCGCTCCCATCGAATCGCGGGGCTTGGAACGTGATATCGTAGGTCTGCCACTGCAAAGGCGGCAGGCACATGTTCACCATGGGGGCCCCGACTTTGTAGATGCCGCCGCACTCGTTGTCCAGGCCCTCCAGACCGTAGCTGTCCAGCACCTGGATCTCGTATCGGCCCTGGAGGTAGACGCCACTGTTGCCGCGACCCTGGCCTCGGGCTTCCGGCATGAACGGCGTGCGGAACTCGATGTGCAGCCTGAAATCCGTGAATTTGTCTTTCGTCACGATGTTGCCCGAGCCGGCCTTGATCTCCATGGCGCCATCTGCGATGGGCCACTTCACGCGGTCGTTGTCGGGATCGTTCGCATTGATCCACTTCCAACTTACCTTGGAGCCCGGGGCGTTCTCAGGAGCAAAGGCGACATCAAAGATCGCTTCGGCGCCCCTGCCCGCCTCCTGGTACGGCCCGGCGATCTGCCACTGCGTGAGGAATCCGCTGTTGGGCCGCAAATACTCATTCGAGCCTCTCTCCCCTGCGAATTGCGGCGAGATCTCGTTGATGTTCTCCAGCGGTTTGCCGCCCTCGCCTGCAAATCGGGCGATGGCCCCCCAGTCCCCGGAGCCATTGGTCACTTTCAGCAACAGTTCGTTGACGCCCTGCTGCAGCGTGACCGGGACCTTGTCCTCATCCGGCGTGACACCGCGCGAGGCATTGTTCGCATGAACCATCCTGCCGTTGAGCCAGACCTTCACACCGTCGTCGGTGCCGAGTTGGAGCGTCGCCTTTTGTGCCTGTGCGGACCAGACGCTCGCCTTCAGATAGGCCGCCGCATCCTGCACATTGCCGATCGCCTCGATGATGTTGATCGCGCCCTTGCGAGCCCCGAAGCTGACCCACCTGTCGAAGTTCGTGCCGTCGAAGAGCACAACCGCGTCGGCAGGCGGCTTGGCCCCAAGCGTGGGCGATTTGCGGAAGACCTTGTCCAACGACAGCGTACCCTTCATCTGCTCGCCGCCGCCGGTCCGGCCTTGGAAGCGACCCGTGAACTTGTTCTGCTCGACAGTCACCTCGACGGTGCCTTCGATGGGCGTGCTATCCGGATTGAGCTGACCTGAAAGCCTGAGTCTGCCATCCTGCACTTGTCCGTCCAGCACGGCGTATGGCGCCGTTGTGACGGCCAGGCCCTCCAACAGCTTCACCTGATATTGACCTTGGCCCAGCGAAATCACCTGCGCCGCAGCCGACCCGGAGTCATACCCATCCGTAACCTCCCAGCGGCCTTCCCAATCCCCCATGAAGGGATCGATTTCGGCCGCCCGGACGCTCCCAACAGAAAGCAAGGCGACAATGCACGCGACCACCATACCCCGGCTTCGTATGCAACCTCGAACAGAGCCACTGCTTCTCATGACCACCTCTCCGACCTGATTCGATCAGGGTTCGACTTTCAGACCTTCCAGCTTGCCGCCGTCGGGCGCGCGGAATCGCACGCACATCGCCCACTGGCCGCCGCCTTGCGTGAGCTTGACCAGCACCAAGTTGGCGCCTTCTTTCAGCGTCACGTCGGCCTTGTCCTGTCCCGGCTGGACCGGACGCTCCGCGTTGTTCTGGTGTACGAGTTGCCCGTTGAGCCAGACCTTGACGCCGTCGTCGCTGCCCAGTTCGATCACAGCCTTCTGCTCTTTCGGCGACGAGATCCGCGTTCGCAGGTACGCGACGCGGGTATCGCCCTTCAGGCCTTCCACCTTGTCCGGCTCGATCAGCCAGGGAGTTTCCGGCGTGGTCCCCACGGGCATGGCCTTCCACTCGGCCTGCTGCCCTTCCTGCTCGGGCGCGAACGGCGTATCGAACAACTCGCCGGCCTGCACGTCTTTCGTGTATGGACCACTGACCTGCCAAACGACGATGTAGTCGTCGAATCGCTCGATCTGATTGAGGATCTCCTGGGCCTGCTGGCGAGCCGCTTCCTGCTTCGTGGCCGCGATCACCTTCGCAAGCACTTCCTTCGTCCGAGCCGGATCGGCGCCGTAAGTTCCCTGGGCGATCTGGACCGCCGCCGATTCGGCCTCCAGGTGCAGAGGCAGATCGTCCAGATACTGCGCCGCCATATTCAGTGCGGCCACCGACTTGGCGGAGGCCAGGCCGGAGAGCACGCGCTTCTTCTCCTGGGCATCGCCGGCAAGCTCCATCGCCTTCTTGTACAGGTCGATCGTCTCCTCGGCAGATCGACTGCTCTCCAGACCGAGCAGCCGCACGAAGCCGCGGAGCGCCAGAGTCTTGTACCGGGCGTTTTCAGCAGTCTGCGCCACTTTGAGCATGTCGGGCACAGGCTCCGCCGTCGGCCAATCGGACAGGGCGCGGATCGCCGCATCCTGAATATCCGCCTCCCGAGCGCTCAACGCCGTCCTCAACGTGGGCAACGCACTGCTGTCCCCGATCCGGCCGAGCACGCGAAGCAGCGACGCCCGGTTCGGGTTGTCCTTGACGTTGGGCAGCACCGCCAGCACGGCGGCCGCCTGGCGGGTCTTGTCCTCGATCTTGTGCGCAACCGCGGCGACCGTCTTCTCCGCCTCGGTGCGGTCCGAGTCGCTCTTGACCTCCATCGCCATGTTCACCAGCGCAGGCATGTCCTCGGGTTTGCCGACCACCCGCAGGACCTTGAGCGACTCGACCCGGACCTTGCGGTCCTCGTCCCGAACGGCCTTGAGGAGCGGCTCGACGGAGCCGCCGATGTTGCGTTCGCCGACCGCACTGATGAGCTCGACTTTCACGTCCGCTGCGGCCGAACCCAGACTCTGCAGAATCGCGGCATCGACTTCGGGCCCTCGGAGCCGGTACAGGCTCTCCCGAGCGGCTTTCTGCTCGGCCCCCTTGCTCGTCGCCGCCCGCTGGGCCAGCAACGGGACGTTCGATGCGTTCCCGATCTGGCCGACGGCCTTCAACGCCGCGACGCGGACCGATTCATCCTGCGAGCTGCTCGCTTCGATCACGGCCGGCAGGGCCGTCGCATCTCCCCGATCCGCCAGGGCCGAAAGCAACTGCACCTGGGTGGCCGGGCCCAGATTGGGCAACTCTTGCGCCAGCGCCTTGGTCACTTCCGCGCCGGCGATCTCCCGCACGATGGCGATGGCGCCCGTCTGCATCTCGGCATCGGGGCTCTTCAACGCGTCGATCACCATCTTGATGATCTCCTGGTTGGCCTCGTCGGCCGCAGCGGTCGAGACAGCCAGACCCAGCAGAGCGATGGGAATCGCTGCGATCAGCAACAATTGGACTCTTCTTGACTGCCAAACCATTTCCACAATCCTATCCACGATTCAAATCCTTGCACCAACGCCCGCCGCCATGTCCACGCACGCACGGACGTACCCTGACCTGTCAGGCAAACAACGACAGGGTTGACTGCCACAGCCGGACAACGATCATTTGCTGCCGCTCGTGGTGGACTTCACCATGCCCTTCATGGCCGCCGAGCGAACCAGTTGAGGCACCCCTTCTTTGTTCAAGCCGGCATAGATCTTCTGGGCTCCGACCTTGTCCCCTGCGGCCACCATCTTCTCCGCGATCTTCAGATAGGCGTCGTAGACCAGCATCTTCTGGGCGTCCGCTACGGATGGGAGAGCCTTTTCCAGCCCCTTGAGGGCGTCCGGGCCGCCGATCTTGCCGAGCGCGCCGATCGCGGCGCCGGCCAGCATCTTGTCCGAGCTGTCCACAAGCTGCGCGATGACGCCTGCCGACGGGACGCAGCCCCGTTCGCCGAGACTGTTGACGATCCCGATTTTCGCCTTGCCTTCGGCCTTCGCCAGAGCCGCAATCATCGCCTGGTTCGGCCCATCGCCCGGAATCCGCTCCAGGGCGTAACGGGCCATATCCGAGTACTCCTCGCTCGTCAGCATGCCTGCCAGAACAGGCACCGATTGCTCGGTCCCGATGATGCTCAACTCGCGGCAGGCATACTGCTTGCCGGCGTACTTGGCGTCCGACTTGAGAACCTCGATCAGCGACGCCTCGAACTGCTTCAATTCCTCGGGTTTGCCATAGGCCTTGCGGATCTCATCGCTGATCTGCGTCAGCGCCTCGCGGCTCTGACCGAAATCGTAGGCCTTCACCGTATTCACCAGAGCGTTCTGTCCCTGCGCCATATCTTGCCCCTTCGCTGATCCCGTTGGTTTCGTCGGTACCTTGAAATCGCCCATCGCGAATTGAATCCCGCGCAGATAGTGCTCGAGCAGCGTGGGATTCATGAAGATCGCATCGTTGTGGCCGAACGAGCAATAGAACAGCCGGCCTTTGCCCACCTCTTTGATCCAGGTGATGCCTGTGTCGGAATCGCTGTCCTTCCACTCCCTGACGTTGCGGGTCGTCGGATCGCTGGTGTCCAAGCTCATCAGGACATACATCTTGTCGCGGGAATACAGAGGCGGCTCCGTCCGGTATATCTCGTCGCTGATCTTGAAGCCCTGGCCCTTGAACGGCGCCATGAGCGGATGATCGGGCTCATCGATCTTGAAGGCCCAGGTGCCGCCGCCGCCCCAGGGATGCCCGGTGAACCTGTTGCCCATCATTTGCTGTCCCTCGGGCCACTGATTGAAATTATCCGCTGCGGCGTGGATGCCGATCAGGCCCTTGCCGCTCTTGACATAGTCCATCAGGGCCTGGCACCGCTCCGGCGTCGCCTGTGGATCGAATTTCAGACCCGTCGTATTGTTCAGGCACACCGCGTCGAACTGCTTGAGCGTCTCAGCGTTGAAGACGGAGTAGTCGTCCGTCACCACGGTCACCTCGAAAGCCCCGGTCTTGGCGCCCATGATCTCAAGGGCCTTGTTCGCGACAGGGATCACGCTGTGGAAGAACCCCTCGCACTTCCAGAACACGAGCATCTTGCGAGGCTTCTCCGGGGCAACCACCGCCTTGGCCGGCATGGCCTCCGTGATCTTGGCGATCTCTTCATCCGTCAACTGACGCAGTTCCTTCGGCGACTGTGCCCACAGCGCCGTAGACAGACAGAAACTCGCAAGCAGCACTGCGGCAATCACTCTCGACCTCACCATATCGGCTCCTTTCCTCGAAGGAGTTTGAAGTATCAAGTTTCAAGTTTGAAGTCAGAAAGAACGACTCCTTCCGCTTCACACTTCAAACTTCACACCTCAAACTTCAAACTTGATTACAGATGCCACGGGGCCCGCATCGGACGCGACAGCATCCGATTGGCCTCGGGGTCGTTCACGAATTCTTCTTTCTCGGGGTTCCAGTGCACCTTGCGCTCGAGCAGCATGGCGATTTCGCCCAGCAGGCCCACGCTGATCGAACGGTGCGCCACCTCGATGGGCGTGATCGTCTTCTTGCGGGACCTCACGCAGTCGAGGAAGTTTTGCTGGTGGTCGCGGCTCTCATAGAGGCGCGTCTCGTTGGGACCAATCGTGTCGTTCCAGAGATTCGCCGGTTCGGTCGCCTGCCGGCCGCGATCCACATGGACCCAGCCCTCGTCGCCGTACCAGACGGCGCCCATGCCCTTCGGCACCTGCCTGTCGCTGGCCACGACCATCTCAACGCCGTTGGCGTACTTGCAGGTGAACTTGTACTCCGTCGGGACGTTGTAGATGCCATCCTTCGGGTAGACGCCCTTGCCCTCGATCTCGACCGGGCCGGTCTCTTCGAGGCCGAGACCCCAGTGCGCGATGTCGATGTGGTGGCCCGCCCAGTCGGTGAGTTGGCCGCCGGAGTAGTCCATGATCCAGCGCCAATCCCAGTGGGACACACCCCGGTACGGGACCCAGGGGGCCGGTCCCAGCCAGAAGTCCCAGTCCAGGTCCGCGGGCACGGGAACAACCGGCTTGACATCGCCGCCGCCGCCGGTCGGCAGACCCACTTCCACGCGTGTGATCTTGCCGATCCGCCCGTTGCGGACCAGCTCACACGCATGGTGGAAGTTCTCCTGCGAGCGCTGCCAGCTCCCGGTCTGCCAGATCCGGCCATACCGGTTCACTGTGTCTCGCATCACCATCCCCTCGTGAATGGTGCGGGCCAGGGGTTTCTCCCCGTACATGTCCTTGCCCGCTTGTGCTCCCAGGACCACCGGGATCGAATGCCAGTGATCGGGCACAGCCAGCGACAGCGCGTCGATGTCGGCCCTCGCGATCAGCTCGCGGAAGTCGGAGTAGGTCGCACAGCCGGCGCCGCCATACTTCTTGTCCACCGTGGCTTTGGCGCCGTTCAACCTCCCCTTGTCCAAATCGCAGACCGCGACGACCTGGGCGTCCTTCTTCTCCAGGAAGCCGTTCATGTTGCCCGAGCCCTGGCTCCCGACGCCGATGCAGCCGAGGGTGATTCGCTCGCTCGGAGCAACCGCCCCGCCGGCCCCCAGCGCCGTCGAGCGGATGATGTACGGGACACCCACGACGCCCAGAGACGCCCCTGCGGCGTTCCGCAGGAACTGACGACGTGACTGATTGATTCCACTCATGTACCGTTCTCCTCGTTTCTACATGCACCACGGGCTGCGGTACGGCCGGGACACGAGGCGATTGGCCTCGTCGTCGCCGAGGAAGACCTCGCGTTTCGGGTCCCACTTCAGCGGCCGCTGCAGCTTATAGGCGATATTGCCGAGATGGCACACAGTCACCGAGCTGGCGCCGATCTCGATATCGCAGATCGGCTCGGTGCGCTTGCGAATGGCGTCGAGCCAGTCGGCGTAGTGGTCCTTGCTGTCGTAGAGATGGACCTGGTCGGGCCCGATCACCTGGTCCTTGAGATTGTCCGGCCAGGTCTTCAGATAGCCGCGATTGACCTCGACCTTGCCGGTGGTTCCCTCGAAGAGCACGCCGTTGGCGTTGTCCCGCGTCATGGGGATGCCGTTGGCGTACTTGTACGTCAGGACCTTGTAGTCTTTGCCGTCCGGCGGGATGATCTCGACCGGCCCGGAACGATCCATCCCCAGACCCCACTGGGCGATATCGAAATGATGGGCGCCCCAGTCGGTCATGCCGCCGCCACCATAGTAGCTGTGGTAGCGCCAATTGGGGAAGCCATCGAAACTGATGTGCGGGGCCAAGTCGTTGTTGTAGGGCCGCCACATGGCCGGTCCCACCCACATGTCCCAGTCGAGATAATCCGGCACAGGCTCCGGCGGCAGAGGCTTGTCCTCCGGCGGCCCGCCCACCCCGACAGTCACGTGCTTGACGTCGCCGATGTAGCCGTTTTGGACCAGCTCGCAGGCGAAGCGGAACTCTCGCGAAGAACGCTGCATACTGCCGGTCTGGAAGACACGATTGTACTTGCGAACCGCGTTGACCAGCGCCCTGGCCTCGGCAATCGTCTGCGTCAGTGGTTTCTCGCAGTAGATGTCCTTGCCGACGCGACAAGCCGCGATCGAGATAGCCGTGTGCCAGTGGTCCGGCGTGGAGATCACGACTGCGTCGATATCCGGCCGGGCCAGCAAATCGCGGAAATCATGGTAGGTCGAACAGCCTTTATAGGACCCATCCTTCTCGTCCGCGTAGTGTTTATCGACGATGCCCTTGCTGCTGCGTTCGAGCTTGAGCTTGTCCACGTCGCAGGCCGCCACCACATGCGTTGCCGGCTGGTTCAGGAACGCCCGCATCAGGTGCTGGCTCTGCTTGCCGCAGGCGATGAACCCGATCGTGATCCGCTCGCTGGGCGCCCCGGCTCCGAAAACCGACGATGGGACGATGCTGGGTAAACCCGCCATAGCCGCGACGCCGGCCGCCCCTTTGAGGAAATCGCGACGATTGATGTGCTTGTGTGTCACCACGGAACTACCCTCTGCCGAGAATACGGAAGCCTACTGCCACAGAGAGCACAGAGGACACAGAGGTTGGGAGATGGGGATGAACATGAGGCAAGGAACGAGTCCTTTTCGCTTCTGACCTTCGCGTTTTCAGCCTTCTCTGTGATCTCTGTGCCCTCTGTGGCCAAATCCCTTGAAGAAACCCGGAGGCCCGGACGCATTCGTACGCCCGGGCCTCACTTGGTTACTGTCATTTCTTCTCGAACGCCGAATCGAAGGCGATTTGAGAAGGCTTGAAGTCGGCCTTTTTGATCGCCTGGACGGCCTCGGCCGCCCCGTGCTCGCGATCCATTCGACCGTCTTCCCACTCGATGGAGAGCGGGCCCTGATAGCCGATGTCGTTGAGGGCCACGATGATCTCTTCAAAGTTGATGTCGCCGTGACCGATGGAGCGGAAGTCCCAGTACCGGCGGGGATCCGTGAAGTCGGTATGGCCGCCGAAGACACCGACGGTGCCATCCCCATGGCCCCACCATACGTCCTTCATGTGGCAGTGGAAGATCCGCTTGCCGAACGTGCGGATGAATTTCACGTAATCGACGTGCTGATAGCCGAAGTGGCTCGGGTCGTAGTTGAAGCCGAAGCACTCGTGGCCCTTGACCGCATCAATCGCCCGCTGGGCGGAGGCGATATCGAACGCGATTTCCGTCGGGTGTACTTCCAGGCCGAACTTGATCCCTTCCTTCTTGAAGGCGTTGAGGATGGGTGTGAACCGCTTGGCGAAATCGGCATAGCCGGCATCGATCATTTCCTTTGAGGCCGGCGGGAAGGAATACAGCAGGTGCCAGATGGAGCTGCCGGTGAAGCCGTTGACGACACCGACACCGAGCTTTTTGGCCGCCTTGGCTGCGTCGATCATATTCTGCGCCGCCCGCTCTCTGACACCCTCCGGTTTGCCGTCACCCCAGATATCCGGGCCGACGATCGCCTTGTGACGTGCGTCGATATTGTCGCAAATGCACTGGCCGACCAGGTGATTCGAGATGGCAAACACCTTCAGCCCATGTTTGTCGAGCAGGGCCCGTTTAGCTTTGCAGTAGTTATCGTCCTTGAGGGCCTTGTCGATCTCGAAGTGGTCGCCCCAGCAGGCGAGCTCCAGCCCGTCATACCCCCAACTCTTCGCTTTCTTCGCCAACGTCTCCAGTGGCAGATCCGCCCATTGACCGGTGAAAAGCGTTACAGGTCTAGCCATCTCGTAACCTCCTTATCAAGACTCGAAGACACGTAAGGCGTGCAGTGCACACCGTTCCTGCAAAGCGTCTCTTCTCACGGGAAGAACGCTTACGATCCCCTCTTTATTGCGAACACCCCGTTTTGACGGGCAGCTTATCGCCTGTTGACCTCCTTCTCCACATCCATTCCGACCTACAAACACCCTCCAATGCACACTCGGGCCGCCCGAGCGCAGACCGTTGTGTTCGGGCCCCCAAAGCTGTCCAATTATACCCACCGGGGATACGCAAGCAATTCTATTTCCCGCCAATTTGCCCCGTAACACGGGCATCCTGCCCGTGAGTAGCATGGGCGTCTCGCCCATGTCTTGCCACGGGCAGAGTCTGCCCCCGACCTGATCGGGGCATACCCCTGATACTCATGGGCAAGATGCCCATGCTACGAAACACCTTACGGCGTCACTACGAACGACACAAACCTACTTAACTCCCGTGACCTTAAAGACATACGCATCCCGGCACGGCAGCTCGTCCACCGACATCGCCGGAACGTGGATCGTCAGGGCAGACCCCGACCGGTCCCAGCGGATGGATTGCGCCACTCCCAGCATCGTTACAGTGGTGTTCGTCGAGACCTCAATGTCCTGCACGACCAGCTTCTCGCCGGGCCAGCGAGGAGTGATAACATACAGCGTGTCGGCCTTTGTTGTGAAGAACGCCTCAATAACCGCCTTGTCCACCGTGGGCTTGGCCGTCAGCTCGTTGATGTCGTACTTGGCCATAAACTCTTTGCCATAGCCGACCTCCGGTCGTTTACCCTCGGTCCACTGGGTCGTCCGCTTCCAGTTGCGAGTGCCATAGATGGCTTCGCCGTTGACCTTGAGCCAGTCGCCGATCTGGGTGAGCCGTTCCTCCATGATGACCGGGATGGTGCCGTCGGCCGCCGGACCGATGTCGAGCAGCAGGTTGCCGCCGCGACTGACGATGTCGACCAGCATCAGAACCAGTTCCCGCGCGGACCTGTAATCCGCAAGCGGCTCGGTCCGGCTGTACCCGTACGAATACCCCATGCCGCGATTCTCCTCCCAGGGGTGCGCCCCGCTGGCGAGTCCCGCCCCGTACTCAGTGGTGAAATAGCCACCGTGCTTGTGCCGACAGTCCTTCCCCCAGCGGTCGTTGATGACCACGCTGTCCTTGACGGGCGACTCATTCACCAGCCACGCGAGCAGCTCTTCGCTGCGCCAGTCCTTGCTGGGCATGTCCCACTCGCCATCGGAGAAGATCACCTCCGGTTTGTACCGCGTCACCACGTCCTTGAACTGTGGGAACGTGTGCTTCTCGACGAACAGCGCGCGATCCGCCACCCAGATGGGGTTATACCACTCATAGAGCGAATAATAGATGCCCATGCGAATGCCCTTGGCGCGGACCGCGTCGGTCAGCTCGCCCAGCAGGTCCCGGCCGGGCCCGATGTCCATCGAGTTCCACGGTCGGCCCCAACTGCGATTCGCCTCATGGCTGGGCCACATGCAGTAGCCGTCATGGTGTTTGGAGGTCGCGACGACATACCTGGCCCCGGATCGAAGAAAGACCTCCGCCCACTGGTTCGGGTCATAGAGTTCCGCCTTGAACCGCGGTGCAAACTCGCCATAAGGGAAGTCCTCGCCGTAGGTCTTCGCATGATACTGCCACCAAGGCCCATTCTTGGCTTTGTCGTTGGTAATGTTGTTCCAGTACCACTCGGAGTATTGCCCGCGCACGGACCACGCAGGCACTGAATACACGCCCCAATGAATGAAGATACCGAACTTGGCATCGACCCACCACGAAGGCGTAGGCCGCGAGTCCAACGAATCCCACTTGGCCTCATATTTCTCCGCCGCCCCCAAAACCCCGGCCTGCAAGACCAGCGCAACCAAGCCCCCCACGGCCAACAGACAAATCCCTCTCTTCATCGAAGCAACTCCTTTCCAGACAGTTCCACAACCCGCAGGCCGCGAACGCCCGCGCACCGCCCTGCGAACAGAAATCATAAACGTAAGGCGGCACTGAATCCAACAAAAGAAGAACCAATGCACGTGTATCCCTGCGGGCCGGACACTGAGACCTCATCACCAACAATGTAGGTTTTCCTGATCTTACACCCATTTCTTGTCGATAGAAAGTGTAGCGATGGATTCCTGTATCTTGTCCGAAAAAAGAGCGCCCATATCAGGGTGCGATTCTCAACAGTGTGTGTGATCTCTCAGTTGAGATCGAGTCCTCCGTCTCGCTGTCATTCAGGACAATCAGACTGGAGATAAGAACTATGATCAAGACTATGATCTTCATGTGCCTGATGGCGGGGACTTTTGCGCTCGCGGGGCGATAAGGACTCCACGAACAGGGAAGAGAGCACATGCAGTTGAGGAAAGCACCTGTTGACTATGGGGCAAGCGCAGGGGGGCAATTCCCCCCTCGCCCCGCCTTTTGGTCGTGCGGTCCTGATTGGGCATCAGCCCGAAAACAACGAGAACTGAGAAGGCTGTCGTATGAGGGACGTGCGAGCCGAATGCACTCTTGAACAATACACAGAGTTCATGCACTGCGTGACGGAGGCCGGCATAAAGACTGGTCCCTGGTACGAGGTCACACCTTATGATGGGCCGGAAAAAAGGCTGCCTGCTACCTTCCATGTCAAGCGCACTCTCCTGTCCAAGAAGCACATTCTGGGAGCAGATAATCACGAAGACATCGAGACAATTGCGTCCTACGTGAAGAACAATCCAGAGTGTCATCACTGGCGAGTGGACATGGATACGGGGCCGTGGAATCTCGAGGCTGGCCATTTTGTCATCGTTGAGATTTCTGCATTTAGAGGAGGAGACAGGCGACCAGTGATCGAGTTGCTCCAAGGTTTCGGACTTGACCAAGAGGTCATCGACAATACGCTCAACGACAAGTCGGAGCAACTGCTGGGATACATATTGTCTTCAAATGCCGACGAGGCGCAGCAACTTGCGAAGATCATAGAAGTGGGCGCAAACAGACGCTCGGACGGACACCTACCACTTGCAGCAAGGGTAGCTTTCTTTGAAGAGACAGCCAGATACATGCCTGCAACGTCCGAATGCACTTCGGGACGCATAGTCAGACTTCATGGACTGGCGGGAACCAGAGAGCAACTCGCACGCCGCTTCGAGGAGGCGTATCAGCTTAAGCGTTCCTATGAACCACTCTGGGAGCTTCTGTCACAGGCCACCGTTAACAGACTTGTTGATAAGATTATGGATTCAGCAGTGTTGGACGCAGATGGCAAGGCAGAAGCATGTCTCGCACTCATAGCAAGCCTTGACGGCTGTATTCCGCCACCAGAGGGCATCCTTCGTTTGGAGTACGTGTGCGGTTCAGAGACCGCAGGTCTTCTCCGGGCTGCGAAAGTGAGAGTATCGCCCTGATTTCGGGAGTCCTTGGGACATCCTACGCATTTGGATCCGGGATCGACTGTGGTGCCGCCAGATATCCGAGCGACGAGGAGCCAGACAGATGAAGATTGAGGACATCCTGTACTTCGCACCGGGGATTAAGTTCAGCGAGGTGGACCTGAACGGCCCCAAACTTCCCGGTCAGTTCAGAGTTCGTGTAGCTGAGTTCTATTTGGTGCCAGCCCAAAAGTGTGTTGAGGCGAAACATGCATTCGCTGCTGGTGTCCTGCTTGTAAGTTGCATCGACACGTTGGCCTACATGAGATTCGGTGGACGCGCCGGAAAGCGGTTTAAGAGATTCACACGTGAACAATTGCTGAGTTTCTCCAGTGATGACCTGGCAAGTCATTTCTACGATGACTTCCGCAACGGATTGATCCATGAGGGCAGGCTAAAGAAAGGTGGTCAGTTCTCGTTGGACATCAAACGGACGGTCATACTATCCGACGGCATTCTTATAGTGAATCCGACATGCCTTGCCCAAGAGACGTCGGCGGCGCTCCGTTCTTACGTACATCTCCTTCAGATGGACAATGCCGAGCGAAAGAAGCTCGCGGAAAGGTTGAACAAAGATCTCTCAGAGGAGTTCCGTGCCGTCCGAGGTTGAGAAGCCAGAAGGTTCAAGAAAAGGGTAGTCCAATGAAGAAGGTCGTAGCTTGGCTGGTCACCATTTTCCTCGTCTGGCCCATGCTGTCTGTAATCGCAGCTTTGGTCGTTGCATCCATGGCAGCCAATCCCACCGCTGGAATGTATGAGACTGCTGCTGTGGGCTCCATGTTTGCCAGCTTTCTGATTATGCGATATCTGCTCAAACCAACATAGTAGCTGCACGGATGAGACACAGTCACGTCTGAAAGGGGAAAGATCTATGCCACCCGGCTATGTCAAGACAATCCGTGAAGAGATTCTCTACGAGTACGCGAAATTGATCTCGCGGAGTGCTTTGGACGGGGAGATCAACTATGGCTTCGTGTCGTCCCGGTTCAAGGCGTTGAAGAGCGGCGAGATCACAATGTCCGGCACAATTTGCGAATGGCAGCGAGAGCAGGAACTGCCGAGGGTCTGCGTGTTCTGCGGGGTTGGCGAGGATCTGCAAGCCGATCATTTGATCCCCAAGAGTCGCGGCGGGGCCGATTCCGCCGAGAACATGGTATTGTCGTGCGGCTCGTGCAATGCCTCGCGAGGCGACCGAGGCGTTTTTCAATGGCTGGGCCTGAAGGACAAGGACCATCTGCATCGATTAGTCGCAGGCAAATACCTCAAGGAGCTATTCGAATTGCACACCCAGCGTGGAACCTTGGACGTACACAAGGACGACATCAACAGGCTCTGTCCCCAATGTCGGAATGGTCCGACCTGCGTACAATGGGACAAGGTCCAGAAACTGACGTGCTTTTGTCTCGAAAGCATTTTCTGAGACAACCACCCGCCGGCAGTTCGAATTTTATGTTCTTTTAATGATCTCAGTAGCCCTTCGGTTTCCATTTCGTCTGCGCAGGGCGGCCATCTCGCGGCTCTTACGAAGCATCATCTCGAAACGCTCCTGAGTCGTCAGAGAGGTCAGATAGTCCAGCTCGAATTCGATTTCCGCACGCTCGTTGCAGGCACGCGTCTTCAAAACAGCCATTGAAATCACCTTGCCCAATTACGCCGCACGCCGGGCGCTCATTGGATTCATTTTACACAACCGAGTCCGCTCACACAAGAACCGTAGATTCGGACTAATCCACGTTGATCCTTTTGCACTCCTGCTCAGGTCTTCTGGCGTTGGCCACGTCCAGATGCGCGGGGACATCCTCGCCGGCATCGAATCGCTTGGCGGCGGGACTGGCTCGGAATCCCCCTCTTTCCCGGACCTCAAGTGTGCCTTCGCGTTTGCCGATAGATGGATGTTGTGTCGGTCGCAAGTCGACTGTCTGTCGGCGATAATCCGAACACGCGGCCGGCCCCTGGGAGGAGGTGGTGGATGAACACGCGTTCGATCCGGAACAAGTTGCACATCTGCAAACGTTGCGACTACCTCTGCGACAAGTGCCCGCACACCTTGCAGTGCATCCGACTCGGGCAGCGGGTTCGGCCCACGGAGTGCTACATCTGCTGGCACAACGAGGGGACGGTCCTGCCGAGGGATTGCCACGTACGGGGTCGCAACGCAGCCACGACAACAACCGTCGAACGACGGGCCGGCGTAAGACGCTCTTGGGACCCATCATCGTGATGTAGCCCCACTATCAGAAAAGAGGATCTTGCGATCCGACCGTCCGCCGGTGGCCCGCAGGACCATATCAGCCGGACCGGTCTTTCCGCTCTCCTCGAACAAGGACGGGGAGATTCACACATGCCAAGGATTTCGCATGGGGCGGGTCAGAAGGCTGTTGGCCTCAGCATCATTCACGAATTCCTCTTTTGTTGGGTCCCAGCGCAGTGGGCGGCGGAGTTTGATCGCGATCTGCTCCAGCCAGCAGAGCGTGTCGGAACGGACGGCGATATCGATCGGCGCCGCGGGCTCGGTTCGGCCCTTGACCGCGTCGACGAAATTCACGTGGTGGTTGTCGCTCTTGAAGAGCTGGATGTCGTTCGGGCCGAATCCCACCTTCAGCAGCGACTTGGGATCGGCGTCGATCCGCTCGCGATCGACGTGGACCCAGCCCTCGCTGCCGAGGAACAAGACGCCATGGCCGTAGCCGCCGACCTGCAGCGGATGCTGTTTGGCGGTGGCGTCGTCCATGTGGACGAGCGTCACGCCGTTGGCGTAGCGGTTCTGGACCTGCCAACTCGTGGCGCAGTCGGTGAGCATGTCCTGGGGGAACACCCCGGTGCCTTGGATCTCCGTCGGCCCGGACAGGTCGGTGCCGTTGCCCCACTGGGCGATGTCGAGATGGTGAACCCCCCAATTGCCGATCATGCCGATGCAGTAATCCGAGATGCAGTACCAGATGCTGTAGCCGCTCGAGCCGCCGGGGGTCCGGGGCGTATCGGTGTAGGGCCGGCATCGCTCATAGCAGTACGGCGTCATGGGGGCAGGGCCCAGCCACATTTCGTAATCCAGTTCCGGCGGGACCGGCTCGGTGGGCTGCTTCGGGCAAGTCCAACTGCCGGGCACGCCCACGAGAATGGTCTTCAGTTGGCCGATTTTGCCGTTGCGGGCCAGTTCGCACGCCTGGCGGAAGAAACCGCCGGAACGCTGCTGGGTCCCGAACTCGAAGACCACGCCGCTATCGTGCACAGCCTTTTGCACGGCCTTGGCCGCACGGAAGCTCCAGCCCATCGGCTTTTCGCAGTACATGTGCTTTTTCTGCCGGGCGGCCTCGATTGCAATCAGCGGGTGCCAGTGGTCGGGCGCTGTGATCTGCACAGCGTCGATATCCTTGCGTGCCATGACCTCGCGGAAATCCTTGGATGCGGCACAGTCCGAGTTGTCGTACCATGTGTCCACGACTTGTTTGCCCTTCTGGAGCTGGGTCTGGTGGACATCACAGACCGCGGCGACGCGGACTTCCGGGTTGCCCAGGAAGGCCCGCATGTTGCCGGTGCCCTGGATGCCCAGTCCGATGCAGGCCAAGGCGATCCGATTGCTCGGGGCCTGGGCCCCAAAGACCGATGCCGGCACGATTGCCGGCAGGGACACGCCGACCGCCGCTGCTGTGGCGGACTTGAGAAACTCCCGACGACTCCAACAATTCTGTCGAACTTCCTGCTCCCGCGTCATGGTCATATACAATCCTCTCGATTTCAATTGCCGAGTGTGACAACCTGGGGCCCCGGGCCCGCGGTCAGGGTGAATGTGTCGTGCGAAATGGAGCCATCCGCGTTCTTCCGCGTCACGCTGTAGTCGCCGTGGAAACCACGGAAGGCGAAAATGCCTGTGAGATCGGTGCTGCCCGAGACGTTCGTGGACCACTCGGCCAGGAGGGCCTCGAAGCGTTTGCCCGCCTCGTTCAAGGTCCAATCCCTGTGGGCCAGGCCGCCGTTGGGTCCACGCCAGGAGTTGCCCGCCCAGAAGACCCACGCCATGATTCCCTCGACCGCCGGATGGCTGTAGGCGGTACGGTAGACCAGTTCGAGCCGGTCGGCATTGACCTCTTCGTTCGGGTCGGCCGTATCGAACTCGCTGATCCAGATCGGCAGTCCGAGCGCGGCCACTTTGTCGAGTCGCTGCCTGATGACCTCCGGATGGGCGAGGATGTCCTCGGACCAGATGTGGCCCTGGATGCCGACGCCGTCGATGGGCGCGCCCTGCTGGATCAGTCGTCGAATGTCCGCGACGTACTCATCGGTCTGGACGGCCGTGAAGTCCTTGTCCACCGACAGGATATTGAACTCATTCACGAAGAGCTTCGCTTTCGGATCGAGCTCCCTCGCTCGCTTATACATCCAGACATGGATGTCCGCACCCAGCCGGTCCTTGAAGAACGAGCCGTGCAGCATCTCATTGTCCACGTCCCAGTGGACGAATGCGCCGCGGAAATGGTTAACCGCGCTATCCATGCGATACTCGACTGCGGCCCTCAACGGATCGCCATCAAGTTGCGTGAGCCAGCGGGGCTGCCACTTCTGGGGTTCCCAGAAGATGCAGTGGCCGCGCATAGGAATGCCGTTCTCACGGCACCACCGGACGATGGCGTCGGCTGCGGCGTAGTCCTCTTGGGCGGGCCCTCTGCCATTGTAGTACCACTTCGATTCGTTCTCGAAGACCGCCCAATTGAAGTGCGATTGGAAGAACTCCCGATACTGGGCGTTCCTCACCAGGGCGGCGCCTACGGCGGCGCCAAAGGGAAACGCCTTGCGGACCTGGCGAATCTCGACGGCTACGCCCGCCAGCGGCTTGCCCTGGTCATCGACAACGTGAATCTGCGCCGGACGTTGGCGGTTCTCCTGGATTCGAGCATCGACCTCCGTCCGCCACGAGGCGTCCTGTGCCGACGAGGTGACCGCATGCAGACTGCCCCAGGCAACCACAAGAATGATCGAGAATATTCGACTCCTGCTCATGGCAAAATCCCGGACATGGGCCTGCAATCTTGACGAGGCCACGGGTTCAAATCATCAATCATCAATTATCCATCATCAATCCAGAGTCACCATCCAGAGGTTTCGGAAGCTGACGGCGTTGCCATGATCCTGAAGGAGGATCGGGAGGGGGTCGGGGCCTTCCGGCTGCCCTGCGCCGGTCTTGTTCGAAATCTCGACATCGTCGTGGATCAGCACGCCGTTCTGGAAGACCGTGATCCGCGCGTTCTGCACCTTGGCGGGTTTCCCATCCTTTTCGCCGTAGCGGGCCGCATGGAAGAGCATGTCATAGGTCTGCCACTCGCCCGGCTGCTTGCAGACGTTCTGGTCCGGGGCCTTGAACGTGTAGATGCTGCCGCACTCGTTGTTCTTGGGCTCCAGGCCGAACGAGTCGAGGATCTGCACCTCGTATCGCCGCTGGATGTAGACGCCGCTGTTGCCTCGTCCCTGTCCCTTTACATCCGCCGGCAGGACGGGGGTCTTGAACTCGGCGTGCAGCATGAAGTCCTTCACATCGCGTTTGGTCATTATGCTGCCCGAGCCGGGCACGATCTGCATCTCGCCATCGGCGATCTTCCAGCCGATCTCGCCGCCGCCCTGCTTTTGCCACTGGGAGAAGTCCTTGCCGTCAAACAGGGTGATCGCGTTCTCGGGCTTGTTGAACTCGACCTTCACCTGTGGCGGTTCTGCGTAGTCGTTCCAGATCCGCTCGATCTGCTCGACGTCGGGTTTGCCCTCGTGGACGTAGAGACGATAGCGGAACACATGGTCCTCGCCCGGCTTCATCTCCCATTCGCCCAACTGCGACGGACAGAAGTTGAAGAAGATGTAGTTGTCGGGCTCGGGCCACAGACGCATCGGCTCGGGGTACCGGAAATTCTTCGGATTGTCGAAAAAGGTCACACCCTCCCATTGGCCGTCGATGCTGCCGGCGCTGTCGCACCAGCGGGCCCGCGTGCCATGGCCGTCCACACGGGTCTTGCCCTCGCTGGTCAGGTTGGCGGCGGTTGCGCCCTTCCATTGACGGGTGGCGCGGAACCCGAGTCCGCCATAACGGTACTCGTCCTGGATCAGAGGCTGATCCGCGACACAACGCTGCGTGGATTTGAAATCCACCAGCCAGTAGCCCTTTTCGGGCCCGCCCACGTTGTAGACACGAACGTCCCAGACTTCCTTGAGGATCGTCTGCTCACCCTTGGAGGTCTTGAGAGCGACGTGGTCCTGCTCCGACTGGAACCCGCCGTAGACGGCGCCCGTCGTCGTGGACAGGAACTTGGAGAACCGGACTGTCCCCGTGCCGTCGCCGACGTTCCAGAAATCGACCATCTTGCCCTCGAAATGAGTGTGGGTCCAGGGCATCCAGATGCCGAGATGGTGGATGTGGTCCGGCGGGTGAATGTCGGTCAGCACATTGCCCTTGGGCGACCACAGGGGATGGATGAACGCATTGTGGTAGTACAGGGGCCGACGCGATTCCGGAATTCTCCCCATGTCCTGAGGCGGAGGCACCATCGCATGATTGAACTGGAGCACCTTGTCATTGCCCACGCTGATCTCCAGGACCTTGTCGTCCTGGCTGGCCTTGACCACGCGTTCGACCCGCGCCGCCCCAGCGACCAGCTCGTAGGTCCGCGTCTGGCCGGCAGGCAGTGTCCCCGACACGATCCAGTGCAGCTTGGGGGTCCAGCCCTGCTCGATCTGGGCCGGGATTGTCACTCGCTCGGCGCCTCGGACCTCCTGCAACGAGAGCGGAAGACCCGCCACCGCCTGGGGCACCGTCGCCAGCGAGATCGAGACGGGCGTGTCGGTGCGAACGTATGGGCCCGCCTCCACGGTGATCGTCGCCAATGGCTCAGCGGCAAACCCCGGAGTAGAGAGAATCATCAGTAGAATGCCAACCGTGAGCGCCGACATGCGTGACTGCATCGCGATACTCCTTTCAGCAACAGATCAGGCCCCCTGGGGGCCCCACCCTTACACACCGATCCCCCCCGCTACCGAAAGACGGATTCTACCCGCCGGTTATTGCCCCGGCAAGCAGATGCAGCCGGGAGGGAGAAGAATGGGAAGGATTCCCCCACCGCTTCGAACCAGGACAGTTCAACGAATTTCAGTTTGCTTTCTCCCGGAAAGGCAGGGTACAATCTATAATGATTAAAGGGAAGTGGTATGTGCGGACGAAAGGCGATTGCCACGCGTCAGAGGGGCATTTCGTTGCCCGGGGGAACGTCGTACGCGAATTGCCCCCGCGAGCCTTCGCCCGCCGGTCTCCTGCAAGTCACCCAGTGCAGATCAGGAACCGCGACGGTTCCCGGTTTCACGCTGATCGAGTTGCTCGTCGTGATCTCGATCATCGCGGTCCTGATGGCAGTCCTGCTGCCCGTAACGCAGAGAGCCAGAAGCCACGCGAGGACCGTAACCTGCCGATCCAATCTGCGACAATGGGCTCTTGCCACCATCGCCTACGCCGGCGAACACAACGGGAAGGCCCCGTGGTTTTGGTTCGGACACGCGAATGGAGGCACGTTTTTGCTGGAGTCCTATGTGTCTGACCGCGAGCGACTGAACCTGTGCCCGGCAGCCACAAGGCCACTGCCTCGGCAAGACTCTTTCACGTTCAGTATCGTCGACGGCGACAAGTCCCATGCCTGGTGGCTCGACTATGACGGAGACGGCACACGCTATTCTCCAACCACAAGCAGCTACGCATTCAATGGATGGGTCGAAAACTGGGCCGAACCTCCCGGTTCATTAGTCCACCCTGTCCCCAAGGACGAAATGCCGCTCTGGCGGGACCACGTAGCCAAACATTGGCGGACCCTGGATGTTCCCGGAGCATACAGCATACCTCTGGTGGCCGACAGCGCCAGCGGGACACTCAATCCCTATGATGCCGACAGCCCTCCCACATATGAGGGTGACGTGTTCCTCGTGTCCCCGGTGGCACTCTACGCCGAATGGAGGAACACCATGAAGCACGTGTGCATGGACCGACACAACGCCGGCGTCAACATGGCGTTCCTGGACGCATCGACGAGGAAAGTAGACCTCAAGGAATCGTGGACCCTGCGATGGCACCGGGAGTACGACACAGCCGGCATCTGGACCCGAGCCGGCGGCGTCTCGCAGGAGGACTGGCCCACCTGGATGCGGCGATTCAAGGAGTACTGATCGTGGGCACATGGACGAGGTCCCGTCACCCCTTCATGCCAAACCACGCACCATCTTCATCTCACCGTCGTGTGGGCCAGACATTCGGATTGACGCTCCCCCGTTCAGTCGCATACCATTGGCCAAAACGAGTTCCGTCTCTTGGAGGTATGACATCATGATGAGATCGAGATGTGTCGTTCTGTGTGCCCTGGCGGTCGTGATCGCACTGGCTCCGTTCGCGTCGGCGCAGGGACTGTCCAAGGCATCGCCCAAGTCCGTTGGCCTGTCCCAGGACCGGTTGGACCGGATCACGGCCGTGATGCAAAAGCATGTCGATGACGGCCTGCTGGCCGGAGCGGTCGCGATCGTCGCCCGCGAGGGCAAGGTCGCCTACTTCGAGTGCGTCGGTATGCAGGACCGTGAGAAACACGTCGAGATGAACCCACAGACGATCTTCCGGATCGCGTCGATGTCCAAGGCCATCACCAGCGTCGCCGCAATGATGCTCTATGAAGAGGGGAAGTTCCAGCTCAAGGACCCGGTCTCGAAGTTCATCCCGGAATTCGCAAACGTGAAGGTCCTCGCGTCGCCGGGCGATGCTTCCGCCCAGGATGGGCTCGTTCCTGCGAAGCATCCCATCACAATCCGCCACCTCCTGACCCACATCTCCGGGCTGACCTATCAATGGGACAGCCGAGTGGGAGCCAAGTACGCTGAGGCGGGGATCACGCACGGCCTGATCCAGGACGAAGACCTGCTCGCGGACGACATGAAGAAACTGGCCCAGATGCCGCTGGTGCACCAGCCGGGCGAGGCGTTCACCTATAGCCTCTCGACGGACGTGCTCGGCCGGGTGGTCGAGGTCGCCTCCGGCATGCCCTTCGACGAGTTCCTGCGAAAGCGGATCTTCGAGCCGCTCAAGATGCACGACACGGGGTTCCGGCTGCCCGGGGACAAGGTGTCCCGCCTCGCCGCGGTCTATGCGCCCGACCCGAACGGCGGTCTCATGCGACTGCCCGACGGCATTCTTGGCGAGGGGACCATGAAAGCGACCGTGACCTATCCGTATGAAGGGACGCATCGTTATCGCTCCGGCGGCGGCGGACTGTGCTCGACGGTCCCGGACTACGCGAGGTTCATCCAGATGATGCTCAACGGCGGCGAGCTGGACGGCGTCCGGCTGCTGAGCCGAAAGACAGTCGAACTGATGACCACAGACCACCTCGGCGCGTTGGGCCAGGACTTCGGTTTCGGCCTGGGCTTCGGCATTACGCGGAACCTGCGCGAGGCAGGTGAATCGACCAGTGTCGGCGCCTACCGCTGGGGTGGATACTGGTACACGACGTTCTTCATCGACCCGGCGGAAAAGATGATCGGCGTTTGCATGGCCCAGATCAGTCCCAGCGGCAAGGCGACCCTGAACGACCAGTTCGAGGCCCTCGCCCACCAGGCAATCATCGACTGACGACGAAGATCCGTTCGCAGTGACGCCGCAAGTGTGACTCCAGGCCATTGGGGACCGCGCAGGCTACAGTCTGAACACAGGAGACCGTTTCAGTTCAGCACGTCGAGCGAATCGACGACCAACCGGCCTTCCGTCGAGCGAAGGACGACGGCGTGGTAACCGTCGCCGGCATCGTCCAGCCGGTATACGACCCGGGAAGGTTGCTCGCTCTCGGCGTGAAAGTCCAAATCCGCCAGCTTCTGTCCGTCCAGCAGCAACTCGCAGCGGCCGAACGTCGGTCCTCGTGGCGACCAGAGCTGGAATCCCCGCCCGCGGAAATTCCACTTTGCGCGACCGCCCGGCGTCTTTCGCAACGCGCCCACACCGAAGCGGAAAATGGCCGACTCGATCACGTCCCAATCCCTCATCGTCACACCTGCCCCGGTCAGGGCTTCGACATACAGCCAGGGCATCACGGCGGGCTCGAAAGGCCCCTCGATCTCGAATCGCGACACACGGAGATTCGTGAACGGCTCGACCAGCAATCCGAGTGGGCCGGCTGTGACGAGCAGAGCGCCTTCCCAGCGGACCTTTTGATCGATCGTCAGGCGAAATGGTCCGTCTTGCGGCGCGCTCATCTCGATCGAGCGAGCGACGCCGGTTTCCAGGGGTCCTTCGGCCTGCACGGAGAGTTCGCCCGCCGCATCGACAGAAACGATCCTCCATGCATTGGCCGAGATCTCCAGTCCCTGATGGCGAGTCATGCTCAGCGGGTGAATCGTGGAATCGCTCTGATGCCGATCGGCGCTCAGTGGAGCCTGGTAGCCCCAGAGAAGGCGCGCCGCGCCGCCGCACAGCGCCAGCTCGGCCTTCAAACTGAAGTGCTTCCACGCATAGCGCAACACCGTCAGGCTTCGGCCCGCGTGTCCGCTGAGCACAAACGTCCGATCGCGAAGCGGCTGGTTCCAGGGCCGGACCGCCAGGTTGATCGTCCCGACATTGGCCTGGCGCTCACGCGACGGGAACAGAACCTGGAACTGCCCGTCGCGATCTACGAAGCCGGAATACGTTTGCCCCCAGAGCCCCATTTCTTCATTTACGACAAACTCGCTGTGCCAGGTAGAGCCGTGCTGGAAGAGCCGCCAGGCTTCGGGCCGATCCGCTTCTTCGATCTTTGCCCGGTAGATCACCTGGAAATTCCGATTCCGCGAGACCGACGTGCTCTGGGAGTAGACATATCCGTCGTGGATCATCGCCGGGAACGCCTCGACGGTGGGCGGGAAATAGCCGTCCCCTTCCACGCCCATCACCATCACCGGATCCGTCCATTCGCCGGCGGGATCGGCGGCCGTCATGGCCAATACACCCCAACTGAAGTAATCGCTCGAGTCGGACAATATCAGCGCGAGCCAGTCCTTTTGCCGGCGGACGATCGACGTGGCGTACGCCCGACGGTACTTGTCCGCCATCGCGAATCGCCGGGGCAACTCGCGCGCGCGAAGGATCGGTCGCTCGGCGCGATGAAACGGTCCTTCCGGTCGTTCCGACCAGGCGTAGGCGCAGCCGCTCTCGGCGTCCGGCCGGGGATTCAACGCGTCCGACCAAGCCCAATTGTCACTCGCCCAGTCGTAGGCGATGTGATAGCGATCCCCCGCGAAGACGAGGGTGATATCCGGCGCCGTGTTCGCCGGATGGGAATCACCCTGGAAGTGGAACTGCGGATCGTCGAAGATCGGCCCCAGTTCGTCCCAGGTCGCCCCGCGGTCCTTCGAGCGATGCACGCGGCAGTGCGTCTTCGGCAACTCAGGCCCGATGTCATATCCGGTTAGATAATGGCCGACGTAGGCGTACCAATTCGCGCTTTTCGGATCCTCGAACAAGAACCCATTGACGGGCCAGTTGAACGGGGGCTTGCCGCGAACGATCGGATTGCCCGGGCGGCGCTCGAAGCTGTCGAAGCTCGGATCGCCCAGCACCCCATGCCGCAGCCAGGCGTCAGCCTGCACCGACAACGCGAAATCAATCGCGCCGCGGCGCTCGGGCGGGGATGTCCAGCGTTCGGGAAAGATGGCCGTGACCGGCTGTCGAGGGATCAGCCCGGCGTCCTCGCCGCCGCGAGTCATCGTCGCGCTGGCAAGCAGGAGCGCGCAGAACAAGAACAAACGCATTGTGAAACAACCTCTCAAAAGCCCATGACCTGCTGGCGGATCTGACATTCATGGTCTCCGGCGATCAAAGACTTATTCCGAGGTTCGCACCCATACGTTTCACATTCCTCTCCAGATGCCTCGGATAATGATCGGTATCCGTCTATACGTATTCTGTCCTCTATCATTCTCGCCGCTATCCTTGACCTATATGTGCCAAGGGCTCCGCATGGGGCGGGACAGGAGCTTGTTCGCCTCTTCGTTGTCCACGAAACGTTCTTGGACTGGGTCCCAGGCAAGCTCCTGGCACAATTGGTAGGCGATGTTGCCCAAGTGACAGATCGTCGCCGAACGGGCGCCGATCTCCACATCGGCAATGCAGCGACGGCGCTGGCGGATGCAGTCCAGCCAGTTGCCATGGTGGTCGTTGCTCTCTTCAAGGCGGACGTCGTTCGGTCCCATCGACGCGTCGGCGATGGACTCGGGTTTCGTCCAGAGTCCGTCCCGGCCGACGTAGAGCGTGCCCTCGGAGCCATGGAACGTCAGGCCGAGGCAGTTGCCGCCGACATGGTTCATGACGACGCCGTTGGCGTACTCGAAACTGACGCGCGGGCGTTTGTCCCCATCGGGCGGGTACACCTTGACCGGACCGCTGTCATCCATGCCGAGTGCCCATTGCGCGATGTCGAAGTGGTGGGCGCCCATGTCGGCGAAGCCGCCGCCGCAATACTCGCGGTAGGGTCGCCAATTGATCGACGCCAGTTTTGAATGGTACGGCCGCTCGGGGGTCTGCCCGAGCCACATATTCCAATCGAAATCCGCCGGTTGGGGTTCGGCCGGCAGATCGCACGGGATCGGCGGATCTCCCGTCGAGACGTCGATCGAGAGCACCTTCCCGATCCGCCCATTGCGGACGAGTTCGGCTCCCCGCCGGAACGGGCCGAATACATTGGAACGCTGCTGACTGCCCGTCTGGAACACGCGATTGTAGCGTCGGACCGCCTCAACGACCGCCCGCGCTTCGCGGATCGTCAACGTCAACGGCTTTTCACAGTAAATGTCCTTGCCGGCCTGCGCCGCACAGATGGAGATCAGCGTATGCCAATGATCGGGCGTGGCGATCACGACCGCGTCGAGATCGTCGCGCGCCAGCATTTCCCGAAAGTCCCCGTAGGCGGTGCAATCCGCGTTGCCGGCCTTGGTGGGATCCTCGGCGTATTTGGCTGCGATCTTCTGACGGACCTCCGCCAGTCTCTGGCCGTTGACGTCACAGGCCGCGACATAGCGAACGTCCTTGCGATTCAGCAGCGTATCCAGGTGGCTGCCGCCGATCCAGCCGAACCCGACCTGGCCGATGGCAATCCGATTGCTGGGCGCCACGGCGCCGTCGGCGCCGAATACGGAGGCCGGGACAATCGAGGGAAGACCCAAGGCGGCGAGCCCGGTCGCCCCGGATCGCAACAACGCACGACGGGACAACTTCTTCATCGATACAACCTACCTCGTTAAATGTGAATTCTTCCACTTGACGAGATCGTGTCAATCGAGCCATCCCCGCGACAGGGGGTGCTCGCGCACTTCGGCTCTCGTTTTAACCGGAGCGATTGTAACCGCCAGACACCACGCCCACAAACGGGAATTCCCTGTTGTTTGTGCCTGTTTCCTGGCCACGGGCGGCGATCGTTCTCAGGACTTCGCCGAGGGCGAGATCCTGCACGGATACTCTCGCGGACGAACAGGGCAACACGGTTTCTCCCGGATATCACGGCGTGAACCCCGAGCGAGCGGGGTAAAGGAAAGGTTCATGGAGCTTGTGCGCACCGTCAGCCCAAGATAGAAGACGCTAAAGGCTTGAGGACGCAGGGTTTGTGAAAAAATGGGCCGGTTCGCAGAGAAAGGCGATTTCTGCGGCCCAATACTAAAACAAGCATGGGACTGATTGCGTTTTCTCCCGTGGGGAGTATAATACTATTGCGTGCCTGATCGATTGGTCTGGCTTCGTCGGGATGCATTCGGCATCGGAAGGGCACAGGGGGTTGCCTTCGCGGCAGCCGGTCGTTGTGGGAGTTTGTTGAGCCGTGGATACGAACGAGTCGGCAATTCGGATGGCTGACGCCATTTTCGCCGAGTACGGTGGTTTCATTCGTACGATTATCCGCGTCCAAGCCGGCGCCAAGCTCGACGAAGAAGACCTGTACCAGGAATTCTACCTCGTGTTGCTTCGCAAACCCATCCCTGCGGACGTGCAGAATGTGGAGGGGTATCTGTACTGCGCGATCGTCCATCACGTGGTCAACACGATCCGTTTCCAGGAGAGGTACGCCCAGAACGTAAAAAAATATGCGAAGGAAACGAGAATTTCCATCAACACCGAGGGGTCGGAAGACGCCTTTACCAGTGAAGAGCAGAAGCAAACAGCCGTCGCCCGTTTGACCCGGTATCTGCCGGGACGCGAGGCGCAGGCGTTTGTCCTGAGGTATCGTGACGACTGCAGCATCCTTGAAATTGCGACGAGAATGGGTATCAACAGGCGAACCGTCAGCCGGTACCTGTCGGAGAGCTTGCGAAGACTTCACGGGAGGTTGGCGGCGGAATGAGGGGTCGCTATGACAATCTGGGGAAAGAGCGAGAGCCTCTGTCAGAAGGCACAGGAGTACTATTATGAGCTCCTCTGCCACAACGGCGCGGCGGTTCCGGAAGCCATAACCCGCCACGTCGAAGGGTGTTCGTTTTGCCGGGAACAGATCCGCCAGCTACAGGAAGCGCTGGCCGAGGCCGCAAACAGGCCCGATTCGTCACAGGGTCCGAGAAACAATGAGGCAATTGAGGCGTTGAGCCGGCATTTCGAGTTCCTTGATGAACCTGTCCATTGTTCCCAGGTCAAACCTTTCCTGCCCGAGTTGCTGATCTCGTCGCGCCAGATCAGAATTCCCACGCCGATTACAGTCCACGTGGAGAATTGCCCCCAGTGCAGCAGGGACCTAGCCTCAATCTGTGAGATGGTCCTGCGCGTCGACCAACTGAACCGGCTGAGCCTGTTCTACCGTCAGGTCGGTGGCCACGATCTCTCACACTGCCCGGCGGCGCGACCGGTCGCGGCCGGATTGGCCGCATTTTCGCTCGACGGCGCGGATTCCCAGACGCTGAATCATGTGAGCCTTTGTCCCGAATGCCAGACCTGGCTGTACCGGCAGAGGGCCCAGACCATGACCGACCGATGCGTCCCGAAAGCCCGGACCGGTGTGCTGGCCTGCAGCGAGGTCTCGACGGCCGACGTATTCGACTTCGTCGTGCCTTTCGGGCTGGACGCGGCCACGGTAGCAAGAACCAGTGGACGGCGTGATGCCGTCGCGACGCACGTGCGAGCCTGTCCGCAGTGCCTGGAGAAGGTCCAATCGCTTCACCGGACGCTCTATGCCGTTGTGGAGCGAGCCGATTCAGCCGTCTGCACGGTGTGCCGGACCGAGAAGGACGCCGCAGAGGCCTGCGAACAAACACAGGCCGACGCGTATCGTTATCCGATCCACGTAGAGGTGCTGCGACAGGAGCCGGCGAGGGCGGGGTCAGCCCGCTGGAAGGCCGTTCCGCGCAGCAGAATCGCTCTCGCGGCAGCCGTCGTCCTTGTCGCGGGGCTGCTGGCCATAAATCCTCTTTCCACCGCCACAGGGATGAACGTCGAGAAGCTCAGAAAGGCCGTCGGACAGATGCCCAACGTACGCATCACCAACTCGAGAGAAGACAATTCAGCCCCATTCTTCGAGATGTGGTTCGCGACCGATCGACAGATCGTCGCCACGAAAGTCGGCGAGGAACGCATCGTCTATGAGTGTGGCAAGAGACGCAAGACCGTGTACACACCGGGCAGTCCGCCGCGTCCCGGGTCCTTGCGGCAGGAAGAATCCGACAGTTGCACGGAGTTCATGACCTGGGCCTTCATGGAGATCTTCACCGGCGTCTCTTCCGAGAAGGACAGTCTCTCGGAGGTGGAGCACGTCGCCTCAGGCCGGCCCGGGGAGTATTGGTCGGCGTACGAACTCACGCAAAAAAACCGGGACAGCGAGGGCGCCCCGTTCGTGCGCCGATGGAAAGTACACTTCGATCCTATTCGCCGACTGCCAATGAGGGTTGAGTACTCGCGACAGTTCTCCTCGGAGCCCAGCACCACCGAAGTCCGGGTGACGGAATTCACGTATCTCACGCAATCGGCCATGGACGGAGAGATCACGGCGTTGACGTCTGCGGAGTGACGGTGTCGCCGCCGGGTTCCCACAGAGGGCTGTTATCCCAGCAATCCTGCGATTTCCGGACGAGCAGGGCGTCGGCCATCTTCAGGGCCGCGCTGCCGTCGGCGAAACCCACGTTCACCGTCCGGTTCGGGTGGCGACCGCCGATCGCGTCGTCGCGCTGCCCCGGCAGCAGTATCCTGCCCGCGTTGATTCCCATGCCCGGCACGTAGGCTCCATGCTGCAGTCCTCCCGGTGCGAACGCAGGCGGGGGCAGCCGGAGGGGTGGCTCGCTCGTTGCGTGCCACCAACTGATCAGACCGTACCCGCTGTCTGCCAGCAGCAGGGTCTCTGCCGGCCGGGAGATCTCACGGGGCAGCGGATGATCCCCCGAGAAACCATTTTCATAGGGCGGCGCGTACTGCTTGACCCTGAAGATGGAGAGATTCGCGCCATAGTTCCCACAGAGCATGTCCAGCGAAAGCAGGGAACCGACCTGGCGTCTCGACGGACAGGTGAGCAGTTTCACCCCGTCGCCTGTTACATGATCGATCCTCTGGGAGTAGTCAAACCACCACCGTCCCGCCAGATCGATGGGGCCCGCGATCCCCGCGTAGTGCTCGGGAGATTCCAGTTGACCTGCTGACGAGTGAAAGCCGTAGGGAAACGCATCGTTCCCGGCTTGGTAGTTCAACAGCCCCTGGAGCAACTGCTTGACATGGCCGGCACAGAGCACCGTCCTCGCCCGCTCACGCACGTGCTGAAGGATCGGCACGGACAATGCCGTCAGCAGCACGACGATGGCCATCACGACGATCAGTTCAACCAATGTGAACCCACGAGACCTCATACCGATATTGTAGACTCCATCGAGTCTGAGGTCAATGGCGCCGGCCTCTACAATCGCCGCCGAGCCGAAACCGATAGCCTTGGTCGAAAACTATCGCACATGCTGTCAGCCCAGGTGAATAACGGCGAACCTTTCCTTCCGCCGCACCCGCAGCTCTCGTCGGCCATCCTCATGCAGTAGCCCCACGTGGGCTTCTCGATGCACGTGTGGGCCGGCGAGAAATACTCACATATTCCGCAAACTCGCTTCATTAGCGTTCAACCTTCTTCAGATGCTCTCTCGCTCGGTCTCCAAACGAGACACAAGCCAATCTCCCGAAGTGATTCTGTCCCCTTTCACATATCTCAACTAAGGCGCACGCCGCCCCCCTGATGTTGACATGAAAAATGCGACGGAAGGCAAAAAAAATTGCGAAGCTCCTGTCCCGCCGTAACCACCTTTGTGGATCGCCCCAGTCCGCGTGACTCGTCCGGTAATTGCGTCATTCAACGGGCAGCAACCGAAAGAACTAAAGCTCATACGCGGCACGGCCGAAAGAAGATAATGTATGATGAACACCGCCCAATATGTGCGCAGGACGAACACAGCGACAACCCTGCGCGATTTTGTGATCCAGGGAGCCGCGGAACTCGATGGATGCGAGGGAGCGCAGTCTTTTCGCGCCGCTCGCCGCAACGACGGCATGCCGGTCCTGCTGCACAAGTTCCGGCCAGCCGCGTCACTGACCGCCCTGGGCCCGGTCATCGAGGGCAGAGAGCCGCCCGACTTCGGAAGGCCCTTCCTGACCCGTTTTACGGATTTCTTCGCCGTGGCAGGCAGCGCCTACCTCGTCGAGCCGCTGCCACCCTGCTCGGGCCTGACCGACGTCTGGCGACACGTCCTGCAGAAACGCCCCGGCCAGACCATCGCCGTCATGACCGTCCTGCTCAGGCAGATGATTGCGATCACACATCAACTGGCCTGCCAAAGCGATTATCATGGAGCGATCGACGTGCGGAACGTCGTCCTGGCCCCCACGGGCTGCTTTGGCGTGCTGACTGCCCATATGGAATGCGAGGGGGGCCGCTTGTGGCTGCGTAGGAACCCCACAAGTCCCATGAGATCGGATGCCCACGGTCTGGTGGACATCCTGGGCTCGCTGCTCGATTTGGACGCGGAGGTGGCTGTTCTGCAGAAGATGCCCGTGCAAATCCCGATGAACATCCACCGCAAGGTTCGCCGCCTGCTGCATGCGCTGCGACGGATGCAATCCGGTCTGGAACGGCATGTGCGGTCCTGACCCATTCATTCGATATACCCCCCGCGATACCGGCAAATTCGCCCAAATTACCCCAGAAGGGCGACTCAACTCTGTGCGAATTACCAGAGAGACCCGTTGATTCGGGCGACGGACGGGATACAATACGGCCTTTGCGTGCGACAACGGCATACAATGGAATTCTGATCGGGAAGGATATAGAATGAAGATGATGCAACAGAGCAAGAGGGTGACTCTCACACTGGTGATTCTGGCGACCGTCGGTCAGGCTGCGTTCGGGGCCGATTGGCCCTGCTATCGCGGGCCGGACCATAATGGCATCAGCCAGGAAACCGACTGGAACTCCGGTTGGGGCGAGGCGGGACCCAAAGTCCTCTGGAAGAAATCGGTGGGCATGGGATTCTCCACGACAGCCGTCGCCGACGGTCGAGTCTATACGATGGGCAACAGCGGCAAAGACACGAACATCGACA
>JBDKRX010000167.1:0-2586 GCA_039683175.1 Phycisphaerales bacterium | reverse complement strand
GCAAGAGCGCCACGGCCACCAGCGCCACAGCGGCGACGGTAGCCGAATGGACACGCTGGGCAATCCCGATGAGCGACTTCGCAGGCGTGAATTTCGCCAAGGTCAAGAAGATGGTCATCACCATCGGCGACAAGAACGCTACGACAGCCGGAGGTAGCGGCATCGTCTTCATCGATGATATCGGTTTCGGACACTCAGTCGAATAGTCCAACGGATGTATAGTGGATCATAATGTCCAGGCGGGGCCTGCGTCCACAAGACAAAGGCCCCGCTTCTTCTTTGCGCCGACGCAAGGCCGTCAGTTCAGCGAGATCCAATCCAGGTGCGCGACGCCGCTTCGGACCAGGACCTTGATCCGATTGGACCCCTGGGAGAGCGCCACGGTCTTCGCAGGAATCTCGGTCCAGTCTCCCTGGGGAATGAGCAACTCCTGGGTGCGGCCGTTGACGGTCAGCTCGACAGCCGCCGGACCGGCTTTGGCCATCGCTCGCACGACGAACGAGTAATCGCGGCGGGTCAGGCTCTCAATCGTGTAGGCGGTCCATTCCTGCTCGCCCAGTCGAATGCCCTGCTGCGAACTCCACCGATTGCTGCCGGAAATCGGCTCGACGGGCACCGGCTCTGAAATACGATAGTACTTCGACAGTTGCGTGGCATCCCTGACGTGGTAGGACTGGTCCGGGCCCTCGTGGCCGTAGTTCTCGGCCTCGATCCGACCCGGCGCCCGCCGGAACATCGAGTTGGCCACGTCGAGAAAGAACACGCAGTTCTCCAGCCGGATGTTGTCGAGCAGTTGAGCGAAGGCCTTCTGCGCCACATCAGGAGACGGCTTGGCGTCGCCCCGCGAATAAGAGCGGATCGCATCCCATCCCTCGGGGGCCTTGATGGAACACAACCCATTCGTCGCGTCCATCTTCTTCCACGGCCAGAACGACCACCCGATGTTGTTGGCCTCGAAGTACTGGGTCGTCGCCCAGTAGATGGCGTTGTCCTTCTCGCCGGTCTCGCCGACCCAGACGGGAGTATTCAGTCCCTTCCGGCGTTCGACGAACCGGCTGATATCGTTGAGCTTGTCCGGCCGGTCCCAGCAGTAGTAGTGGAACTGGTGGAACAGGTTGTCGTCGAACGGCGTCGAGAAGACGGACCAGTCGTTGGCCCAGTCGGCCCCTTCCAGCGTAATCATGTGTCGTTTGTCCACCTCGCGGATGGCCGCTGTGATACGTTTGTAGAGAGGCTCGAGCTGGTCCTTGTATTTCTCCGCGGCGCCGGTCCGTTGCGGCAGCGGCTCGTTCAGTAGATCGTAGGCGGCGACCGTCGGCTCGTCCTTGTAGCGGGCAGCGATCTTCACCCACAGTTCGACGAGCCGATCCTGGTTCCTCTTGTCCATGAACAACCCCGCCTGGTCGTCGGGACTGTCGTCGATGTTCGTCCCGGTCTGGCCGCCCGGCGCGCCGTGCATGTCGATGATGACATAGATCTGGTGCTCGCGGCACCAGGCCACCAGATTGTCCAGCAATCGGAAGCCCTCCTCGACGTAGGCCGCGTCGTCGCCCTCCGTCAGGAACAGGCGAGCATTCAGGGCGGGACGCACAGAGTTGAAGCCGAGTTCCGCGATCCGGGCGATATCCGCCTCCGTGATGTAGCTCTTTCGATACTCGGTCCAGAAACGCGTCGCGTTCTCCTGTCCGATCAGGTCACTGACGATCTTCTCGATCTTGCGCGGCCGATCCCCCTGGTCTCCGAACTTCCACATGTACCCCTCGGGCAGCATCCAGTTGCCCAGGCCAACGCCTCGCAGCAGGACTTTCCTGCCGCTTTCATCGACCATGTCCTGCCCCCGAGTGCGCAGGAACGTCAGGGCCCCGCGCGTCGGGGAACAGGTCAGAGCCATCACGAACGCCACGCCGACAGTTGCGATCCCCATTTGATTTCGCATTGCGTCTCCTCATCCTTTGCATCATCCGGTAGCACCCGTGCATCGGGTCTCCCGACCACGCTGGACACTCCTGCAGGCAGGGCCCGTTCCCCCATGATATCCGGCAATCAGCCGGACGTACAACAGGCGATGCAGGGCGAAATGAAGAAGGGGCATGGACAACCGTCATTTGTCCACGCCCCTTGAAAGTGCAGGATCGAATCCGATGGCCGGGAGCTGCTACTTCTTCTCCTCGACCGTGGTTGTCGTCTCGCTCGAATCCTTCTCCGTGTCGCCTTTGGTGTCGGTCCCCACGGAGAGACTCGCCAGCGGGCTGGTGAAGAGCATGAAGGACATGTCTTCGATCTCGCCGGTTGGATCGAGAAGCTGGCTCCACGACGCAGCGATGCTCGTATTGCTCGCCGTCGTATACACGGCGCCTTCGTTCCTCCCCGCGCCCGCGAGGATCAGGATCTCCTCGGGAGTCAGCAGGGAATCGAAGACGCGGATATCATCGATCAAGCCGTTGAAGTACTCATCGTCAGCGGTGCCGCGGGCGCCGATGATCAGCGTCGCCTGCGTCGGCGTGACGAATCCCTTCTGATTCGTGGCCGTCGCTTCGAGCACGCCATCGATGTAGATCTTCATCGCTCGGGTTCCCGTCTCGAACG